>NZ_JAIOTY010000002.1:1107630-1137630 GCF_019931275.1 Nitratidesulfovibrio sp. SRB-5
CCGGGGAAGTGAAACATCTCAGTACCCGGAGGAAAGGAAATCAAGCGAGACTCCCAAAGTAGCGGCGAGCGAAATGGGACTAGCCCAAACCGGTTGGTTTCGACCAGCCGGGGTTGTAGGACCCCAACGTGGGATTGACTACTAGGCAGGAGAAGAGAGCTGGAAAGCTCCGCCATAGCAGGTGATAGCCCTGTATCCGAACCCGAACGTCACTCTAGGGGCACCTGAGTACCGCGGGGCACGTGAAACCCCGTGGGAATCTGGGAGGACCATCTTCCAAGGCTAAGTATTCGCTGGCGACCGATAGTGCACCAGTACCGTGAGGGAAAGGTGAAAAGAACCCCTGTCAGGGGAGTGAAATAGAACCTGAAACCTGTTGCCTACAAGCTGTGGGAGCATCTTTAAGGTGTGACCGCGTGCCTTTTGCATAATGAGTCAGCGAGTTACTCTGTCCAGCAAGGTTAAGCGCAAGCGGAGCCGTAGCGAAAGCAAGTCTGATAAGGGCGCTAAGTTGGGCGGAGTAGACCCGAAACCGGGTGATCTATCCATGAGCAGGTTGAAGCACGGGTAAAACCGTGTGGAGGACCGAACCAGTAACGGCTGAAAACGTTTTGGATGACTTGTGGATAGGGGTGAAAGGCCAATCAAACTCGGTGATAGCTGGTTCTCCCCGAAATATATTGAGGTATAGCCTCGGGAAATTGTCTTGCGGAGGTAGAGCACTGACAGGGCTAGGGGTCTCACCAGATTACCAAACCCTTTCAAACTCCGAATGCCGCTAAGATGTACCCCGGGAGTCAGACGGCGGGTGCGAAGGTCCGTCGTCAAAAGGGAAACAGCCCAGATCGACAGCTAAGGTCTCCAAATCCATGCTCAGTGGTCAAGGTGGTGGAGTTGTTCAGACAGCCAGGACGTTGGCTTAGAAGCAGCCATCGTTTAAAGAAAGCGTAATAGCTCACTGGTCTAATGACTCTGCGCCGAAAATGTAACGGGGCTAAGCATGGTACCGAAGCTTCGGGATCGCTCAGGCGATCGGTAGGGGAGCGTTCCCTGCGGGCAGAAGGTGTGCTGGAAGGCATGCTGGACTGCAGGGAAGTGATTATGCTGACATGAGTAACGATAAAACAGGTGAAAAACCTGTTCGCCGTAAACCCAAGGTTTCCTGGGTAAAGGTAATCTTCCCAGGGTTAGTCGGTCCCTAAGGCGAGGGCGAGAGCCGTAGCCGATGGAAAACGGGTTAATATTCCCGTACTTGCGCGCGTGTGCGATGGAGGGACGCAGGAAGGTAGGCAGGCCGGCTGTTGGCTTAGCCGGTGCAAGCAGGTAGGCTTGAGGGTAGGCAAATCCGCCCTCTTTAAGGCCGAGACGCGAGTCCGTGACCGCAAGGTCTGAAGCTGTTGAGCCTCTACTGCCTAGAAAAGCTCCTAAGTTTAGCGCGTGCGAACCGTACCGGAAACCAACACAGGTGGGTGGGGTGAATAACCCAAGGCGCTCGAGAGAACTCTGGCCAAGGAACTCGGCAAAATAACCCCGTAACTTCGGAAGAAGGGGTGCTCTTATGGGTGAAGGATTTACTCTCTAAGCCCACGAGAGCCGCAGAGAAATGAGGGTGGCGACTGTTTACTAAAAACATAGGTCTCTGCTAAGTCGCAAGACGACGTATAGGGACTGACGCCTGCCCGGTGCCGGAAGGTTAAGAGGAGAGGTCAGCGCAAGCGAAGCTTTGAATCGAAGCCCCGGTAAACGGCGGCCGTAACTATAACGGTCCTAAGGTAGCGAAATTCCTTGTCGGGTAAGTTCCGACCTGCACGAATGGCGTAACGATCTCCCTACTGTCTCGGCCAGAGACTCGGTGAAATTGAAGTCGCGGTGAAAATGCCGTGTACCCGCAGAAAGACGGAAAGACCCTGTGCACCTTTACTATAGCTTGACATTGGGTTTTGGGCTTGCATGTGTAGGATAGGTGGGAGGCTGTGAACCCTGTACGCCAGTATGGGGGGAGCCACCGTTGAAATACCACCCTTGCAAGTCTAAGGCTCTAATCCATACCCGTTACCCGGGGTGGAGACAGTGTCTGGTGGGTAGTTTGACTGGGGCGGTCGCCTCCCAAACAATAACGGAGGCACGCAAAGGTTCCCTCAGCCTGATCGGAAACCAGGCGTCGAGTGCAAACGCATAAGGGAGCTTGACTGCAAGACAGACATGTCGAGCAGGGACGAAAGTCGGCGTTAGTGATCCGGTGGTTCCGCATGGAAGGGCCATCGCTCATTGGATAAAAGGTACGCCGGGGATAACAGGCTGATCGCGCCCAAGAGTTCATATCGACGGCGCGGTTTGGCACCTCGATGTCGGCTCATCACATCCTGGGGCTGAAGCAGGTCCCAAGGGTACGGCTGTTCGCCGTTTAAAGTGGTACGCGAGCTGGGTTTAAAACGTCGTGAGACAGTTTGGTCCCTATCTTCTGTGGGCGTAGGAGACTTGAGAGGGCCTGTCCCTAGTACGAGAGGACCGGGATGGACGCACCCCTGGTGGTCCTGTTGTCACGCCAGTGGCACAGCAGGGTAGCTATGTGCGGAAGGGATAACCGCTGAAAGCATCTAAGCGGGAAGCCTGCCTCAAGATAAGGTCTCCCTCTCTTCGGAGCTGAAGGGCCCGGGTAGACAACCCGGTTGATAGGCTGGAGGTATACATGCGGTGACGCATTCAGCTGACCAGTACTAATAGCCCGTGCGCCTTGTTTTCTTCTCTACACTTCCTTTCCACCCTGTTTGATTACAACTTTCGGTCCCGGCCGATGTGGCGGCGCAAAATAGCCAGCCTTGCCGGACGGTGACCAGAAATTTGTGCTGGTGTCCATGGAGGAGGGGGTACACCCGATCCCATTCCGAACTCGGAAGTTAAGCCCTCCATCGCCGATGATACTGCGTACTCTTGCGTGGGAAAGTAGGCCGATGCCAGCACTTATTTTCACAGGGATGCGAGAAATCACATCCCTACCCATCACGCGAAAGGCCCCGGTGAGAAATCACCGGGGCCTTCGTGCGTTTCAAAGGCACCGGACAGGCACGGGCACGGGCGCGGGCATGGGCGGCTTGAAGCACGATGCGCAAGGGCGCTGGGCCATGGAGCGGGAAGGCTTGAAGCGCAGGGCCACAGCGCAGGGCGCAGAGCACAAGGAACATGGCGCAATGCGCAGGGAACTGGGCGATAGCGCGTGAAACGGGAAGGCTTGGAGCGCATAGCGCATGGGGCAGGAGGGCTTGAAGCGCAGGGCGTATGGGGCGGCAGGGCTTGAAGCGCAGGACGCACGGCGCAGGGAGCATGGCGCATAGCGCAGGGCCATGGGGCGTGAGCTTGAAGGGGGGGATGCATAGCGCGAGCGAGGCGGGATGGCTCGTGGGAGCGACAACGTGGATTCCGATGGCGTTTCGACGTGCCCGACGTGGCATGGGATGGAACGCCCGGGCCAGGACGCCGATGCTGCTGCGCTTCAGATCTGATCCCCTCTCGCATTGTCTGCTTGTTTTTCTGCCTGCCGCACTCGCCCACACTCCGCCCCAGACGTCATGCACCCTGTGTACCTCGTGGTGCTAACCTTTCGGAGAAACCCGGCGAGAAACACGCCTGTGAGGTACGGTGCCGCGCTGTTGGTCCGCAAGCCCTTAACGCATCGCTCGCGCGGCTGTAGGATGGCCTGCGGCAGGAAATGGCATGGTAACGGGTGGGGCGAGAGGGCGCGAGATGGCGCGAGAGCGTGAGCTCTCCTCAGGGGTATTCCACGCCGTGCACGTGCGACTGAAGGCGGAGAGGGCGGACAGCGCCGGGGTGCCTACCGGTTCTTCCGCCGCCATTCCCACGGCGGAGTCGGGTTGCGGGCCTTCCAAAGCCCGATGTTGGTCTCCCGTGCCTTGCCTGCGTCGAAATACCAGGCAAGGCAGGGATAGGGCAGGCGGCAGTATTCGCCGTAGAACCATGCCTGCCCGGCCCGCAGCAGGTCACCGTTCACATCATCGGTAAGTTCGGGCGGAAGCCCATCACCGGCGGTACCCGCCGTGGCTCGTGCATCCTGCCGCGAGGCGGTCGTGCTTGCGGCTCGCGGGGCCACGCCGGAAGAAGCCACGGTCGCCATCCAGGGGAACGGGCTGGTGCGCACGTGGGCCACGTCACGCCCGTAGCCGTCACGGTCGATGGTCACAAGGTACACCTTGCGGTCCATGACCATGCGCAGCAGCTTGTCGCGGGCCTGCTCGCCCCCGCGCTGGCGCAGTTCCGGCGCGTCGATGCCGTACAGGCGCACTCGCACGTCATGCCCGCGCTCATCGCGCACCACGATGGTGTCGCCGTCAGGCACGCCGACCACCAGCCCCTGCCATGGCTCAAGCCCCGCCAGGGTCCACAGGGCCAACGCCAGCAGCAGCCCCAGCAGCGAGCCGGGGCGGGCCAGCATGCGCCACGGGATGCGGCGCGACAGATTCGGCAGGCCCGGCTGGCGCGGCAGGCGGAATGGAAACGGTGCGGACAGGCGCATGGGATCAGTTGCGGGCCTGCAAGACGTCCAGTTCGCGCTCGACCACGGGCAGCATGCGCTCCACGATGACCTGCACACCCTGTGGATTGGGGTGCATGCCGTCCGGCAGGTTCAGCGCACGGTCCAGCGCCACGCCGTCCAGAAAGAAGGGATACAGCGTCAGGCCATACTGCTTCGCCAGTTCCGGGTACACGGCGTCGAAGCGGCGGGCATACTCGGCCCCCATGTTCAGCGGGGCGCGCATGCCCGCCAGCAGCACGCGGACACCGTTCTTGCGGCAGATTTCGATGATGGCGGCCAGGTTGCGGCGCAGGTCGTCCACCGGCAAGCCGCGCAGGCCGTCGTTGGCGCCCAGTTCCAGAATCAGCAGGTCAGGCTTGTCTGCCAGCGACCATTCGACGCGCGCAAGGCCTCCGGCGGAGGTGTCGCCCGAAACCCCGGCATTGGTGATGCGCGCCGGGCGTCCCTTGGCGCGCAGCGCGGCCCCCAGCCGCTCCGGAAAGGCCTCGTCCGGCCCCAGGCCGTATCCCGCCACCAGACTGTCGCCCAGCACGAGGATATGCGGTATGGATGAATTGCCGCCGCTGGCGGCAAGGGCCGTGGACGGCGGCAGCAGCGCCAGGCCAAGGCCCGTGAGGGCAGCGAGCATGCATAGTGCCGTCGCCAGCACGCCCAGCGTTGCCGCCAGCGGCGTCTTGCACACGGGCGTCTTGCGCACGGCAGGTTTGCGGCGGCATATCGACGGACACACACACAGGCCCCGGTCCCTTGCCTGCCCGGGCCCTGCCGCCGGGGCCAGCGCCCGGCATCTACCCCATCCGCCAAAGGTGATTCGCGTGACAGATCCGATCATTGCTCTCTCCGGTATACATCTCAACCTAGTGGGCGGCTCCGGTCAGGTCAACATCCTGCGCGGGGTGGACCTTTCCGTGCGGGCCGGGGAAACCGTGGCCATCGTGGGGCCGTCCGGCTCGGGCAAGACCACCACCCTGATGATCGTGGCCGGGCTGGAACGCCCGAGCAGCGGCACGGTGCGCGTGGCCGGGCACGACCTTGGCGGCATGGACGAGGATGCGCTGGCCCGGTTCCGGCGGGCGCATCTGGGCATCGTGTTCCAGTCGTTCCATCTGGTGCCCACCATGACAGCGCTGGAAAACGCAGCCCTGCCGCTGGAATTTTCGCATGCGCCAGACGCCCGCGACAGGGCCATGGCCGCATTGACCGCCGTGGGGCTGGAGGGCCGCGCCGGGCACTACCCGGCGGAGCTTTCCGGCGGAGAGCAGCAGCGGGTGGCGCTGGCGCGCGCCTTTGCGTCCGCCCCGCGCGTAATTCTGGCCGACGAACCCACCGGCAACCTGGACACGGAGACGGGTCGCCGGGTCATCGAACATCTGTTCCGCCTGCGCGAAGAGCACGCCACCACGCTGGTGCTGATCACCCATGACCGTGGGCTGGCCGCCCGGTGCGGGCGGCAGGTGCGCATGGAGGACGGCAGGCTGCACGAGGACGCGGCCTCCGGCGGGCAGGCGGATGATTTGGCAATTGCAGCCCCCTCGGGTGCCCTTGGCGACGGAGAGCGCGCATGATCAGCGCGCGCGATCTTGCCCTGGCCTTCCGGCTGGCCCTGCGCGAATTGCGCTCTGGTCAGCGGCGGCTGGCGGTGTTTCTGGGCTGCATGTTTCTGGGGGTATTCGCCATCGCCGCCGTGGGGTCCGTCTCGGAGGCCGTCCGGGCGGGCCTTGCGCGTGATGCGCGCGCCCTGCTGGGCGGTGATGCCTCGGTGGAATTCGCCACCCAGCGGCCCTCGGACGAGGAACTGGCCTGGCTGTCGGCGCGCGGCGCGGTGAGCCAGGTGGTTTCGTTGCGCGGCATGGCCCGCTCGGCCACGCCCGGCGCCCCCCGTGGAGAGGACACCGCCATGGTGGCGCTGAAGGGCGTGGACGCGGCCTATCCTCTGTACGGTGCGGTGACCCTGGACCCGCCCCAGCCGCTGGCCGATGCGTTGCGCGACGGTCCGGCGGGTGGTGGCCAGTCGGATGGCGGGCAGTCGGATGGCGGGCAGTCGGAGGGCGGGCAGTCGGCTGGCGGCAAGCCCGGCGACGGTCCCCTCCTGCCCGGCGTGGTGGTGGACCCGCTGCTGCTGGAGCGCTTCGGTGTGCGGGTGGGCGACGTGATCAGCGTGGGCACGCAGCGTTTTCGCATTGCCGCCGCCCTGCTGGGCGAGCCGGACCGGGTGGTGCAGGGCATCACCTACGGGCCGCGCGTGCTCATGTCGTTACAGGGGCTGGAACGCACCGGACTGCTGGTGCCCGGCACCCTGCTGCAAAGCGGCGCGCGGATACGCCTGCCCGCCCCCGGCGAGGCCGTGCCGTATGTCACGCCGGATGTCGCGCCTGATGCCGCGCCGAACGCCGCGCCTTCCGCCACGGGGGGCGGTGCATCTTCGGCCACGTCGCCTGGCGGACCGTCCGGGGCATTATCAGCCGGGGGCCCTCCTGTCGCAGCACCCCCCTCGCCCGCATCCCTTCGTTCCGCCGACGAGGCCACGGTGGCGGCCTTCGTCGAGGCGGCACGCACGGCCTTTCCCGATGCCGGGTGGCGCGTGGAATCGTACAGTCGCGCGGTGCCGCGCATCCGCAATCTGCTGGACCGGGTGGACACCGACCTCATGCTCATCGGCATTGCCGCGCTGCTGGTGGGCGGGCTGGGCATAGCCGAGGCGGTGCGCGGGTATCTTGCCAGCCGCATGGCTTCCATCGCCACGCTTAAATGCGTGGGCGGCGGCGTGGCCACGGTGCTGTGGACCTACCTGTTCCAGATCCTGCTCATCGGCGGCGCGGGCATCGTGGCCGGGTGCGCCCTTGGTGCCGCCGTGCCTCCGCTGGCCGCCGGGCTGACCGGCCAGCTCATTCCCGTGCAACTGGATGCGTCCGTCCACGCCGCGCCGCTGCTGCGCGCGGCCCTGCTGGGGCTGGCCATCCTGCTGGCCTTTTCGTTGCGGCCCCTGCTGCTTGCCGGGGCGGTGCGCCCAGCCACCCTGTTCCGGGGCTACGTGGCGGGTGGCGGCAACGGACTGAGCCCGGCGGGCCGGGTGCTGGTGGGGCTGGGATTTGCCGTGCTGGCCGGGCTGGTGTGGCTGTTCACGCCCGACGCGCGGCTGGCATGGGGGTTCATGGCCGGGTGCGCGGGGTGCTTCGCGGTGTTCCGCGTGGTGGCCTGGGGGCTGCGGGCCGGGGCGCGCCGCGCGCCGCATGCGGGCAATCCCAGCGTGCGGCTGGGGCTGGCGTCCATCCACCGGCCCGGCGCGCCCACGGTGAACATGGTCTTTGCGCTGGGTCTGGGCCTGACCGCGCTGGTGGGCATCGCCCAGGTCGAGCGCAACCTAAGCGCATCACTGGCCCGCGACCTGTCGCGCGATGCCCCGGCGTTCTTCTTCATCAACGTGTTGCCCGACCAGGTGGCGGAATTCGAGGCGCTGGGCAACACCCCCGGCGTCACGCGCATTGACAACGCCCCCATGGTGCGCGGGCGCATCGTGCGCATCAAGGGCGTGCCGGTGCAGGACGTGGCTGTGGCCCCCGATGCCCAGTGGGCCGTGCGCGGCGACCGGGGCCTGAGCCACGCGGCCACGCCGCCGCCGGACACGGAACTGACGGCGGGCGCGTGGTGGCCGCCCGACTACAGCGGGCCGCCCGTCATATCCCTGTCGGACGATCTGGCGCGCGGCTTCGGCGTGACCGTGGGCGACAGCCTGACCTTCAACATTCTGGGCCGCGAGGTGACGGCCACCATCGCCAACGTGCGCAAGGTGGACTGGATGACCTTCCAACTGCAGTTCGCCGTGCTGTTCGCGCCCGGCCTGCTGGACCGCGCCCCGGCCACGTGGGTGGTGACGGCCTACGGCACGGGCGCGGGCATGGACGGGCTGTACCGCACGGTGACGGCGGCGCACGCCAACGTCACGGCCATCAGCATGCGCGAGATACTGGCCGAGGTGCGCGTGCTCATGGAGCGCATGGGCGTGATGTTCCGGGCCATGGCCGGGGTGATGCTGGCCACGGGCCTGCTGGTGGTCGCCGGGGCCATTCTGGCCGACCGGCAGCGGCGCATCTACGACGCGGTGATCTACAAGGTGTGCGGGGCCACCCGGCGCGACATATTGCTGGCGCTGGTCACGGAATTTTTGACCACGGGGCTGGTCACCGGGCTGTTCAGCGCGGGCACGGGCACCCTGGCCGCATGGGCCGCCGTGCGCGGCCTGCTGAAACTGCCCTTTGCCGTGTACCCCGGCGTGGTGGCGGGCACGGTGGCCGCGTGCGTGGCCTTTGCCCTGGTGTTCGGTCTGGCGGGCACGGCGCGCGCCCTGAAGGAGAAACCCGCGCCGTATTTGCGGAACGAGTAGGGACGGCAGGCGGAATTGCAGGGATGGGAGCGGGACGAGGTGGAAACTGACGGAACCGCCGCGCCGACAGATGCGTGGGATCGTTGCGCCGTCACCGGCCAGGCCGTCACCCGGACGGGGATGCCCTGCTGTTTCGGGCAGCCGCATGGACAGGCGCGGTGTGGCCAACTCGACTGGCGCGGCTGGCGTGATTGGCCCGGCTGGTCCGATTGCACCTGGCTGGCCCGATTGGCCCGATTGGCCCGGCTGGCCCGGTTGGCCCGGATCGCGCGGACCGGAGCACGCTACACCAGCAGCAGCACCACGAATACCAGCAGGTTGAAGACCAGCGCCAGCAGCACCGCCATGGACCCCTTGTCCTTGGCGGTGCGCACGTATTCGGAGTGGCCGGGGCTGACCAGGTCGCACACGTCCTCGATGGCCGAGTTCAGCAGCTCCGTCAGCAGCACCAGCAGGTAGCAGGCGACCATCAGGATTTTTTTCCACAGCGCCCACGGAATGAAGAGCAGCACCAGCAGCAGGACGGCCAGCCCCAGAAGTTCCATGCGGAAGGATTCTTCCTTGGCAACGGCGGCCCTGAACCCGGCCAGGGAATACCGCGCCGCGCAAATGACCCTGCGGTAGGCGATGTCGCGCAGAACCTTCATGGCAACCATCCTTGTGGACGTGATGGCCGGGGTGCGGAACATTCCGCCCGGCGAAAAGCCAGCCAACGAAAACGGCAGGCTGCGCATGGGTGCGCAACCTGCCGGTCTTGCCTGGTGGGTCGTGCGGGGCTCGAACCTGCGACTCTCTGCTTAAAAGGCAGATACTCTACCGACTGAGTTAACGACCCGAAAGGGAGAGGTCTTATACGCTGGGTTGCATTCGCCGTCAAGGGTATCGCAACGCCTGTTGCGCGCGGCCCGCGCGGGGCCGTCCGGTCGCCCCGGCTATTCCGCCGTCACCCGCTCCATGCCGCCCATGTAGGGGCGCAGCACGTCGGGGATGACCACCGACCCGTCTTCCTGCTGGTAGTTTTCGATGACCGCCACCAGGGCGCGGCCAACGGCCAGGCCAGAGCCGTTCAGGGTGTGCGCGAATTCGGGCTTGCCGCCGCCCGCCGGGCGGAAGCGGATGCCCGCGCGGCGCGCCTGGAAGTCGCCGCAGTTGGAGCAGGACGAAATCTCGCGGTAGGCGTTCTGGCCGGGCAGCCAGACCTCGATGTCGTAGGTCTTGGTCGACGAGAAGCCCATGTCGCCCGTGCACAGGGTGATCACCCGGTAGGGCAGGCCCAGGCGCTGCAACAGCACTTCCGCATGGCCGCGCATCCTTTCCAGTTCGTCGAACGACCGTTCCGGATGGGCGAAGCGCACCATCTCCACCTTGGTGAACTGGTGCTGGCGGATCAGGCCGCGCGTGTCCTTGCCGTAGCTGCCCGCCTCGGAGCGGAAGCACGGGGTCATGGCCGCGTAGCCCAAGGGCAGTTGCGCCTCTTCCAGCACGTCGTCCGCGTGCAGGTTGGTCAGCGGCACTTCCGCCGTGGGAATCAGAAAGTAATCCCATCCTTCGAGCTTGAACAGGTCTTCCTCGAACTTGGGCAAGTTGCCGGTGCCGGTCAGGGTCTTGCGGTTGGCCATGAACGGCGGAATGATTTCCACGTAGCCGTGCTCGGTGACGTGCGTGTCCAGAAAGAAGTTGGCCAGGGCGCGTTCCATCCGGGCCGCCCAGGTGCGGTACACGGCAAAGCGGCTGCCCGCCAGCTTGCCCGCCCGCTCGAAGTCCAGCCCGCCAAGGGCGGTGCCGATCTCCCAGTGTTCCTTGGGGGCAAAGGAGAAGGCGCGGGGCTCGCCCCAGCGCAGCACCTCGGGGTTGTCGGCTTCACTGCGGCCAAAGGGCACCGAGGCATCGGGGATGTTGGGCACGGCCAGCAGCCAGTCGTTGACGGCGGACTTCACCTCTTCGGTTTCGCGGTCCAGGTCCTTGATGCGGTCGGACAGCCCGGACAGGCGTTCCAGCAGCGGCGCGGCGTCTTCGCCCGCGCGCTTCATGCGGGCCACTTCGCCCGAGGCCTTATTGCGTTCGCCCTTCAGGGCTTCCACCTCGGCCAGAAGGGCGCGGCGGCGTTCGTCCAGGGCGGTGAATTCGGCCATGTCGAGCGACGAGCCCCGGTCGGCCAGGGCCTTGGCCACCACTTCGGGGCTGCGTTGCAGCAGCTTGAGATCGAGCATGCGGGGGTTCTCCTTGTGGAAAAAAGACGCCGGAGGATACCCGCATCGCGCGAGGGGCGTCAACACGCGCGTCGCGTGGCCGGGGCCGAATGGGCAACGAGAGGGGCAGTGCGCCTCAAGGCGAACCGGGGCGCGGGGGAAGGGGCTGGCAGTACGATGCGGCGAGCGGAAGGCGGAACGGCTGTCGGCGTGCGGACCAGGTGGCGAGTGGGGCAGGCGGCCATGCGGGGCAATGGTGCATGGCCCGGTGTGCGCGGGCTGTTGCCGGTGTGCGTCGGGAAGGGCTGCGTGTCGGATGGTCACCGGAAAGAGCGGCTTCGTGCGGCTCCTGTCGGGCCAACCCGACGGCGGGCGGCGAGACCCTGCCGTCAGGCTGTCCCCGTGCGCCGGGCCGGATGCCCGATGCCGGGCGCGTGACCGGCGTGCGCGCGGGGGCGGACGCCGATCAGTTGTCGGACATGACCTCGGGGGCGACGCGCATCTGTTCGGGATGCATTTCGCGCAGGTAGTCGATGAGGGTGGGGTAATCCTCGTCGTAGACCATCTCGTCGCTGTCGTCGCGCGCGTAGAAACCCGCCCAGGCGGGGGCGCGCAGCGAAGCGGGCAGGCCCTCGCGCGATTCGTCGGTAAGCCACACCACCACGTGGGCACCCTTGCGGACCATTGCACGGGTAAACGCGGGCACGCCGCGCGGGGTCAGCGCGATGACGTAGCCCAGCGCCAGCAGGATGCGGTGGGCGCGGGTGCGGGTGTCCTGGATGCGGCCGATCTTCTTCAGCCGGTTGCGGAACAGGGCCGCCTCGCTGTCCTTGCGAGGCTGGATGTCCTGCCGCGTCACGGGGATGCTGGAATGACGGGCGGGCATGGGTGAAACCTCCATCAGAGAGTGTATCCGTCCCGGATGGTTCCGGGCGCTGATTGATTGAACAGCCTACATGGTTGCGCTGTCAACCATTATCTACACTATGGGAGTTGAGATGGTTCATGTCAATGGCGAGAGTGAGGGCTCAACAGGCCACGGCGAGGGTAGAATTTTTTGAATTCGCCCTTGGCGGGCCCGCCCGGCTTGGGTGAGCGAACGCCCAATGCCTTGTGAAATAAGGAATTACAAGCAAGTCCGGGGCAGGGTGTCTGTATGTGGCAGTCCGGAACGGGGTGGTCAGAAAAAATGTCTGAGCAAACAGTTTATATGTTGTCGCACAGGCGGGGTTCAATTTTTTTTACAGCGATCCTTGTCGCCGGGGGCGGTTCATGGCGCCAATGGTGCGGCAACTGTCTGAATTGACGAGATAAAACAAGAAACCGCCCGGATGGGGCGGTGTTGGCACGCGGGTTGCTATACCCCAAGTACCTTCCTTTCTTTTGCAGACAGCTTTTCCTCCAGAACGGCTTGCGGGCGGTCCGCAAGCCGTTCTGCGTTGTGGCGCGGGGGGAAGCGGCGGGCGGCCCCGGCAACCGTTCCGGCACCTGACCGCCCCTCCCCGGCCCGCATGGCCACTGCCAGCCCTGCAATGCGGGCGTCAGCCCTGCACGGCCTTGTTGACCATGTTCGCCACGGCGCGCGCGGCGTCCTCGTCCACATCCACATACTTCAGCCCCAGCAGGTAGCCCCCGGCGGAAAATTCCGCGCGGATCACCTCGGCTATGGCTTGCAGGTACTGGTCGGCGTCGTTCTCGTATACCTTGAAGAACCCCGGCGAATACTTGTTCAGCGTGGGGATGTGCACGCGCACCTGCAACTTGGTGCCCGGCTCGAAGGTGCGGGGGCTGTGCACGCTGAGCCCCCCGGCGCTGATGTCGCAGCACTGGGTTTCGAAGCGGCCCTGGCTGGACGGGGGAAACCTGATCTCGCTGGCCTCGACGGGAAAGGGCTTGGGAAGCCGGCAATGCTTGCGTCGGTCGTTGGTGGAGTCTGTCATGGTCCCGAAGTCTCCTGGCGGGGGTGGAAATGAGGCCGGGGGCGCGGTTCCTGCCGCGGCCCTTCCTGCAAGGGCGCGGAGCGCTGCCCGGCGATGCTCCTGCGGGCCTCCGGCCCGAGCCATGCCGCAAGAGTACCACACGCGGTGGTGCCGCGCCACCCCGGGCCGCATCAGGCCGAGCAGAATGACGCGGGCGGCGGCGACCCCGTGCGACGCAAGGCCGTGAAGAAACATGCCGGAACGTGCCCTGCGCCGACCGGGGCATCCGGCGCAGGACCGGGTGTGCGCAAGGGCACGCGGGCAAGGAATCGCCTTGCCTGCCCGGTTTGCACGGCGGTCACTTTGCTGCCGTGCCTGCCTGAATCCGGTGATGTAAGTGGTCATTGACTTTCCGGGGCAAAGGATTATCTGGTGCGGAACGTATACCTGCCACGGAGGAATTCAGCCCATGCTCAAAATTGCCCTGCCCTCGAGAGACGGCATCATTGACGAACATTTCGGCCACTGCGAGTATTATACCCTGCTGACGGTGGACGAGACCCGCAACATTGTGAAAGAAGAGCGCCTGACGCCGCCCCCCGGCTGCGGGTGCAAGTCGAACATCGTGCCCGTGCTGGTGGATCTTGGCGTCAGCGTTCTGGTGGGCGGCAACATGGGCGAAGGCGCCGTGATGACGTTGCGCCGCCACGGCATACAGGTGGTGCGGGGCGCGTCCGGCCCGGTGCATGACGCCGCCCGGAGCTGGCTGGACGGTCGCCTGGCCGACCGGCAGGAATTGTGTACATCCCACGGCCATCACGGCTGCGGTAACCATTAGCGGACCGCCGACGGGCTTCGCAGGGCGAAGCGTCGGGCGGCGGGCCGAAGGATCGACCCACATGTCCGAGACCACGCTTTGCCCCTGCGGCTCCGGCCTTGCGCTGGACGCCTGCTGCGGCCCCTACGTGCGCGGCGAAAAGCCCGCGCCCACGGCGGAGGCGCTGATGCGCTCGCGCTATTCCGCCCACTGCCTGCACGCCTTCGACTATCTGGACACCTCCACCCACCCGGCCATGCGCGAGGACGTCAGCGTCGACGAGATGCGCGCCTGGTCCGAGGCCGTGGACTGGAAGGGCCTGGAAGT
This sequence comes from Nitratidesulfovibrio sp. SRB-5, assembly GCF_019931275.1. Taxonomy (NCBI): domain Bacteria; kingdom Pseudomonadati; phylum Thermodesulfobacteriota; class Desulfovibrionia; order Desulfovibrionales; family Desulfovibrionaceae; genus Nitratidesulfovibrio; species Nitratidesulfovibrio sp. SRB-5. The sequence continues at coordinate 1,121,813 of NZ_JAIOTY010000002.1, forward strand.
GCTTTCCGTCAAGGGCGGCCAGCCCGGCGACGAATCCGGCGAGGTTTCGTTCGTGGCCCACTACGTGCTGGGCGGCGTGCCGCAGGAACTGCGCGAGGACAGCTTTTTCCGGTGCGAGGACGGCGTGTGGTACTACGCCGACGGCCTGGTGCACGGGCAGGAGCCGTTCCGCCGCGAGGCCCCCAAGGTGGGCCGCAACGAGCCCTGCACCTGCGGCAGCGGCAAGAAGTTCAAGAAGTGCTGCGGCAAGTAGCCTGAGCGCCGCCTGATTTTGCGCCGGGGATGGAGGAGAGCCTTCCGTCCCCGGCGTTTGCGTTTCGGGGGCGGGTTGGCGGGGTATGCGGGCATGCAGGCGTGCGTGCAGGTGACCGCATTGGCGGTCCGCCTTGCCATTTCCGCCTTGCCAGGCGCCCGGCCAGCGCAGGGGGCTCAGTCCCGGCCCGTTCCGGCGAGTTCTGGCCCGTTCTGGCCAGCCCCGACCAGCCCCGTACCGTTCCGCCCCCCCTTGCCCTTCACCCCGGTATCTGCTTTGCTGCGCGCAATCACGGAGCATCGCCATGCGCACTTTTCTGTTCGTTCCGCCGCTGCCCCGCATGACCGGGGGCCTTGCCGTGCTGTACCGCATGGCCGCGCACCTGTATGCCGCGGGGTACCCGGTGTTTCTCGTCCCCCGCGAAGGCGGCGCGCCCGGGCTTGATCCGGACAATCCGCCCGCGCCGGTCATGGGGTGGGACGAGGCCGCCGCCGCCGTGGCCCCTCAGGACGTCTGGCTGGTGCCGGAAGGCTGGGTCAACGCGCTGGCCCCCGGCCTGCGCGCGGGCGCGCGGTGCGTGGTGTACGTGCAGAACTGGGCGTACCTGCTGTCTTCGTTGCCTCCGGGCGTGTTCTGGCCGCAACTGGATGTCTCGTTCCTGGCCGTGTCCGATCCGGTGGCCTGGTACACCCGCGAGGTGACCGGACGCGAGGCCCCGGTACTGCGCCCCGGCATCGACCTTGAACTGTTCCGCCCGGCCTGGCTGGACGGGCCGGACGGGCCGAGTATGCCGGTCGGGCCGAGTGGACCGGACAAGCCGGACGGCGACGACGCCCCGGCTGACGGGGATGCCGGAGCCGCCATTCCCGACGGCCCCGCGCACGGCCCGGTGCGGATCGCTTGGATGCCGCGCAAGAATCGCGCGCTGGCCCAGCAGGTGCGCGACCTGCTGTCCGCCCGGCTGGCCCTGTCCGCCTCGCGCGGGGAGCGCCCGGTCGAAGTGGAATGGCGCGAGATTCATGGCCGCTCCCATGCCGAGGTGGCCGACCTGCTGCGCACGTCGCACGTGTTCCTGGCCACGGGGTTTCCCGAAGGGTGCCCGCTGCCCCCGCTGGAGGCGCTGGCCAGCGGCTGCCTGCTGGTGGGCTTTGCCGGGTTCGGCGGGTGGGACTACATGCGTCAGGCCCTGCCCGGCGGCGTGACCCCGTGGTGGACGGGGGGCGGCCCCAAGGCGGACCCCGCAAGCGGGGGCATGGCGTTGCCGCCCAACGGCTACTTTGCCGCCGATGCCGACGTGGTGGCCGCGGGGCTGGCCCTGGAACGGGCCGTGCGACTTGCGGCCACGGGCGGGCCGGAACTGGCCGCGCTGCGCCGGGCGGGCCTTGCCACGGCGCGGGCCTGTTCGCTGCAACGCCAGCGCGCAACTGTGCTGGCCCTGTGGGAGCGGGTTGCCAAGGGCGAGCTGTTTCCCCCGGCCAGAACCTGAGCCGAAAGCCGGTCCGTGTGCGGGCGACGTCCCCGGCCTTCGTCCCCCTCCGGTGGTCCCGCCCCTGACCGGTGCGGTGCCCTCCCACTGGACAGGCGGTCCACGAAGACGCATGTTCCCCGTGCCTTCGATGAACATTTCATGACGCCCGCGTCAGGCACACGGGCCGCTTACGCGTCAGGCATATGGTCCGCTTACGCGTCAGGCACAGGGGTGCTGACGCGCTCGGCGCTGCCTGCCGCCCGCCCGTGCGCCCGGGCCGGGGCGCCGGTCCCGTGCCTTTCACGCCTGCGCGCGTCATCACATAAGGAATCCGCATCATGTCCAAGAAGAAACCGGAGCGCCCCGCGCCGGAAAGCCTGGGGCTGCCCTGCACCGGCGTGGAATCGCACGCCCATCTCGACGGCAGCGAGTTCGACGCCGACAGAGAGGCCGTGCTGGACCGCGCCCGCGCCGCCGGGGTGGCACTGTTCGGCAACGTGTTCCTGGGGCCGCAGAAGTGGGCGGCCAACCGCCACCTGTTCGCACAGCGGCCCGAGGTGTTCTTTCTGCTCGGCATCCACCCCTGCGAGGCGCAGGCCTGTGACGAGGCGGCCATTGCCGCCATGCGCGACGCCTTTGCGCAGGACGTCCGCCTGCGCGCCGTGGGCGAGATCGGCCTGGATTTCTACTGGGACGACTGCCCGCCCGACATCCAGCGCGCGGCCTTTCGTGCCCAGCTGGCCCTGGCCCGCGAGGTGGGCCGCCCGGTGGTGATCCATTCGCGCGACGCCTTCGACGACACCCTGCGGGTGTTGGAGGACGAGGGATTTTCCGGCTACCCGCTGCTGTGGCACTGCTTTGGCGGGGACGCGGCGCAGGCCGCGCGCATCGTGGCGCACGGCTGGCACGTCTCGCTGCCCGGCCCGGTCAGCTACCCGGCCAACGAACCCCTGCGCGAGGCCGCGCGCACCCTGCCGCTGGACCGGCTGCTGCTGGAAACCGACTGCCCGTACCTGTCGCCGGTGCCGTATCGCGGCAAGCGCAACGAACCCGCGTACATGGTGTTCACCGCGCAGGCTGTGGCCCAGGCGCGGGGCATGGATGTGGCCGAGCTGTGGACGGTGGCCGGGGAGAACGCCCGGCGGTTCTTCGGGATCTAGTGCCGCCAGCGGCGGCACGCCGGGAACGGGAATGCCCGGATCGTCGTGACGGCGCACCGCTGCCGGGGAGGTTGCATGCCTGACGACAAGACGCGAAACGGTGACGCTGCCGTGCCGCCGCAAGGTGGCGGGGGCGGGCGTGCCTCGGTTGGTGAAATGCCGGACAGCCGTACTCCAGACGACCGGATCCCCGACGAAATCCGTCGCTTCGACCGGGCGCTGGCCCTGTTCGAGGCCGGGGCGTGGTTCACCTGCCACGAGGTGCTGGAACATCTGTGGCTGGATGAAACCCGGCCCCGGCGTGACGTGTACAAGGGCATCCTGCAGATTGCCGTGGGCCTGCTGCACGAGGAAAACGGCAACCGCACCGGGGCGCTGCGCCTGCTGGAACGCGGTGCCGGTCATCTGGCCCCGTTTCTGCCGGCATGGTTCGGGGTGGATCTGGCGACCCTGCGGGACGAGGCCCTGCGCCTGCGCGCGGTGTTGGCCGCGCTGCCCCCCGGCCAGCGGCTGGACGCGGAGCGGTGGAAGGAATTGCTGCCGCGCGTATCGCGAATGATTTGAGCGATGACAGCGAAAACGCCGGACACGAAAGTGCCCGGCGTTGATCTTTTCCGGCGGGAAATGCTGTGGCGTCGCGTTTTCTGCCGCTTCTTGCCGGCCCGCTCAGTGCGTGGCCCCCGCCGGGTGTCCGAACCCGTCCAGCAACCGCGTGATGAACCTGTCCACCAGCGCGTGTTCCGGCAGGCCGGTGACGCAGGCGTTGTCCAGCATGCGCTCCGCAAGGCCGGGCAGGGCGGGCACGCCCACCCGCGTTTCGGGCAGCCCGGCCAGTGCCGGGCTGTCGGGCAACTGTGGAAGCAGGGGCAATCGGGTCAGGTGCTCGTCTTCGGGACAGGCCACGCACGGCCCGGCAAGACGGTTCAGGGCCAGCACCTGACGTTGCAGGCCAAGGCCGTGCGCCAGCCGGGCAATGTCCGCCGCCGTTTCCAGGCTGCGCAGCCCCGGTTCGCTGACCACAGCCAGGCCGTCCACTGCCGCCACGGTGCCCCGGCCAAGGTGTTCCACCCCGGCTTCCAGATCCACCAGCACCCATTCGCGCCGGTCGTATACCAGATGGGCCAGCAGGGCCTTCAGCAGGGAATTGGCCTCGCAGGCGCAGCCGCCACCGGCCCCGGCCACCGAGCCCATGACCAGCAGCCGCTTGCGCCCCGGCGCAACACCGGGGGCCGCATTCCCTCCAAGCGGGACATCCACCGCCAGCGCCTCGGGCAGGTCGCCCACCTCGGGCGTCAGGCTTATCATGCCCGTGCCGATGCGCTGCATGATCAGGTCGTGCCGCTCCACCAGCGGGACGGGCAGGCCGTCGCGGGCCAGGCCGGAGGCCCTCCCTAATGACAGGGCCGTGTCCGCATCGATCATCCACACGTCGTGCCCGTGCCGGGCCAGATAGTCCGCCGTCCAGGCCGCCAGCGTGGTCTTGCCCGCGCCGCCCTTGCCCGCGAATGCCAGTTTCATGCGTGCCTCCTGCGTAACGCCGCGTTGGAGCGGAGAGAATCGGGAGCGAAGAGAACCGGGGGCGGGGAAGGGACCCTTTCGGGAAAGGGTCTCCTTCCCCGCCCCCGGACCCCCACCCCATCCCCCCAAAATTTTCGAAAGGGGGATGGTACGGAGATGACCCGGCAGCGTGCGCCGCTGTTGCCCCGCGTGGCCTGGTCAGGACCGAAACCCCGGAGCTGGGCCGGAGCAGTATGCCTGCCCCGGCCCGTCCCGGTGCGGGAAGGCGCGGCCACGGGCCGGTGACCGCGCCGCCGGGTGATGCGCAAGGCGCGCGCCGACATGATGCCCGATGGTCCGGACGCGCGCCTGCATGTCTGTATGTCGTGCTACGCGGAAAGGCCCAGCTTCTGGCGGCGCGCGACGATATGCGCCTCCAGCAGGTCCGCCGCCTTCACCGGGTCCGCTTCCACCATGAACGCCGCGCCCACCAGCCCGTTCAGGCCGTCCACGGCCATGCCGGTCACCACGTCGCTGCCCAGGATGTTGGGCGGCAGGCCGAGGTGGGTGGGAATGCCGCTGGCCACGGCGTACAGGCCGATGGCCGCCGCCTTTTCCGAATACCATTCCGGCGACGACGCCCCCACGGGCAGGTCGCTGATGTCCACGCCCAGTTCGTCGGCCAGCAGGCCGCACAGTTGCAGGATGCGCGAATTGTCCACGCAGCTGCCCATGTGCAGCACCGGCGGCACGCCCAGCGCCTTGCACACGGCGGAAAGCCCCGGCCCGGCCATGTCGGCGGCCTCGGGCATCAGCAGCCCGGCCTTGCCCGCCGCCGTGGTCACGCAGCCGGTGGCCAGCACCATGATGTCGCGGCGGATGAGTTCCTTCGCGAGGCCCACGTTGCCGGAATCCTGCATGATCTTGGGGTTGTTGCAGCCTACGATGCCCACGAACCCGCGAATCTGTCCGGCCTTCACGGCGTCCAGCAGCGGGGCCGGGGTGCCGCCCAACGCGGCCAGAATGGCCTCGTTGGAAAAGCCGGTGGTGATGGGCACCGGCTGCACGGGAATGCTCACCCGCGCGGGGTCGCGCCTGGTGAACGCTTCTATGGCCAGTTGCACGATCTCGCGGCACTTTTCCTGCGCGTTGTGGGGGTGCACCTCTATGTGCGTGGCCCCGGTGAACCGCCCCTTGGGCGAGGTGGTCACGAAACGGGTGTGGTAGCACGCGGCAATGCGCACCAGGCTGGGCATGATGCACTGATAGTCGGCCACGATGGCGTCCGCCGCGCCGGTGACGATGGCCAGTTCCGTCATCAGGTGGTTGCCCGCCATGGGAATGCCCTGGCGCATCAGCAGTTCGTTGCCGGTGCAGCACAGCCCGGCCACGTTCAGGGCGGCGGCCCCGGCATCGCGGGCGGCCTGCTGCATGGCGGGTTCGCGCGCGGCGGCCAGAATCATTTCCGACACCACGGGGTTGTGGCCGTGCACCAGGATGTTCACGGCGTCCTCGCGCAGCACGCCCAGATTCACGGTGGACTGGCGGGGAGCGGGCGTGCCGAACAGGATGTCCGAAAGTTCCGTGCCGATCATGGACCCGCCCCAGCCGTCGGCCAGCGCGGTGCGCGCGGCGTGGGTCAGCAGGCTGGCGGGGTCGTTGTCGCAGCCCATGTGGGTGCGGTGCATCATTTCGGCAATTTCGCGGTCGATGCCGCGCGGGGTCATGCCCAGCCTGGCCCACAGTTCGCGCCGGGCCTTGGGGGCGCGCTTCAGGAAGGCCAGTTCGGTGCGGCGGCTGCCGAAGTCGGCGTAGCAGACGTCAACAAGGTCGCGGGCCACGTCCAGGGTGGGGCGGGTGTCCGCGTCGGCCACGCCCAGTTCGCCGGCAATGCGGCGCAGCTTGGCCTCGTCGCGGATGGTGTAGCCGGGGGCATGGCCCTCCACCACGGCTTCCAGCGTTTCGATCAGGTCGCGGCCATGGTCGGAGTGCCCGGCGGCCCCGCCCGCGATGAACCGGCCGAAGTTGCGGGCCACGATGACGTCGGCGTCCGCGCCGCACACGCCGTAGCGCATCTTGCCGTCCTTGCGGTTGGCGATGCGGCAGGGGCCCATGACGCAGTTGCGGCAGGTGGTGCCCAGTTCGCAGAATTTACAGTGGGGCGTCTGCTCGCGCATGCGGTCCCACGCGGTGGGAATGTTTTCGGCCTCGGCCTTGCGCAGCATCTGCCGCGCGTCTTCCCACAGGGTGCGCTCGGTGTCGGGGGTTCCGGAATTCATGTTGCCCTCCCTGGGCTGTGGCCCCGCACGGGGCCGCTGCGGTTGCACCACGTCCGCTGCCGTTTCCCGCGACGCGTGCGGACGCATCCGCCGCCCCCGCGCGTCCTCTCCTGCGCGCGGGCGGCACTGTATGACGCGAACGTAACGCGGCAGGCCGGGCGAGTATGTCGGCTAGCCGACAGAGGGCGCGAACATGCGAAAAAAAGAGATGGGTCGGAAAATGCGGGCGGATCGCGGGGGATAAGGCAAATGCCCGGGGCGGGCGTGAGCCCGCAAGGGATGGTGAAGACACGATGGCCGCGCGCGACGCCGGATGGGACTACGCGCTGGCCAGTTCACGCAGGCGGTCCATGTCGCGCACGCGGTAGGCGCCGCGTCCCACCCGTTCAAGGATGCCGGAGCGGATCATGTCGTTGAGCAGGGTGGACACGGTCTGGCGGGTGGCCCCCACCATGCCGGCCAGTTGTTCCGTGGTCAGGTCCATGCGGATGATCTGGCCGCTGCCGGGCTGCACCGACCGGGTCGGCACGGCGTGGCGCCGGGCATGGGCATGGGCGGGGCGCATTGCGGCCGGGGTGTGAACCGGGGTGTGAATCGGGGCGTTGGCCGGGACGTGCGGGGGCACGCCGTCGGGTGTCGATGCCATGCCCGCGCCGGTGGGATCACCGTCCTCCGCGTCCATCTCGGCGAGGTTGTCGAGGTCGGCGGAATCGTCAGGATCGGGGGCGGGGGCCCGTTCGGCCTGCTCCAGCAGCAGGGAGGCCAGGCGGGTGTTGCTGTCGCGGAACACCAGCCCCTCGATGAGGAAGAAGGTGGAGCGCAGCATCTGCCCCAGCACCCGCACCATGATGGCCGAAACCTCCGGCAGGTCGGTCATGCGGCGGCGAAAGGCGCGGGTGTCGGCCAGCAGCATCTCGCCGTCGGCCAGGGCCTGCACGTGCGCCCCGGTGTGGCTGCTGTAGATGTCGCCCCGCTCCAGAAAGGCCAGGGTGAATTCCTTGCCCCCGTACGAAAGGTACACCCGGAACCGGCCCGACTTCACCACCAGCACCAGATCCTCCTGCTCGTCGGGCCAGAAGATGCCCTGCCCGCGCGCCACCCGGCGCACGGAAAACATCTCGCGCAGGGGCGCGCTTTCGGGGCGCTCCAGCGCTTCCAGCAGATCGACGTCGGAGAGCTTCATCATCATGGGGGGCTCCTGCGTTCCGGTGCGGGGCGGTGGGATGCATTGGTGCGTGGGGCAGGCGAGGAACGCACGTTCCAGCATGGCACAGCCGTCAGCCCGGAGCAACGCATCACCTGCGCGGGACGTCCGTGCGCGGCGCAAGCACGCATCCCCGTGCCTTCGTCACGCGGCGAGGACACGGGGATGCGATAAGAGCGGCAGGGCAGCCGCCAGGGTGTCGGGCCCGCGCTACTCCAGCCCGGCCTTCCGAAACGCCTCCGCGATGCTCTCGGTGTACGGGGGGCGCAGCACGCCCACCTCGGTGACGATGCCCGCGATGAGCGTGGCGGGGGTCACGTCGAAGGCAAAGTTGTACACCGGCACTCCGTCGGGGGTGATCTGGGTGTCGCCCACGTGGGTCACCTCGCGCGGGGTGCGGTCTTCGATGGGAATGTGGTCGCCGTCGGGGGTGTTCCTGTCGATGGTGGACAGCGGCGCGGCCACGTAGAAAGGCACGCCGTGTTCGCGGGCCAGCAGGGCCACGGAATAGGTGCCGATCTTGTTGGCGGCGTCGCCGTTGGCGGCAATGCGGTCGGCCCCCACCACCACCTTCTGCACCATGCCCTTGCGCATCAGGTGGCCGCAGGCGTTGTCGCAGGCCACGGTGACGGGGATGTGGTCCTCGTGCAGTTCATAGGCGGTCAGCCGCGCGCCCTGCAGGAAGGGGCGCGTTTCGTTGGCGATGACCGAAATCTTCTTGCCCGCGTCCACCGCGCCCCGGATGACCCCCAGCGCGGTGCCGTATCCGGCGGTGGCCAGCGCGCCCGCGTTGCAGTGGGTCATCACCGTGTCGCCTTCGTCGATCAGCGCCGCGCCGTGGCGGCCCATGGCGCGGTTGATCTCGATGTCGTCGCGGTGGATGCGCCGCGCCTCCGATTCCCACAGCGAGATCAGCGTGGCGAAGGGTGCGTGCCCGGCGGTCTTCCACACCTTGCGCATGCGGTCCACGGCCCAGCGCAGGTTCACCGCCGTGGGCCGCGCCTTGGCGATGCGCTCCAGCAGGCCGTCCAGCACCGGGTGCCAGTGGTCGCCCGCCTCGGCGGCCTCGTACGCGGCCAGCACGCAGCCCCACGCTGCGGTGACGCCGATGGCGGGCGCGCCGCGCACCACCATGACCTGCAAGGCCGTGACGATGTCTTCCGTGGTGCGGCAGACGAAATCTTCCTGCCGGGTGGGCAGCAGGCGCTGGTCGAGCAGGATCAGGGCGCGCTGGGCGGCGTCGTAGCGGATATGGTGTTCCATGGGGGGCCTCCGTGGAGTGGGCGCGGGTGAGGGGTGCGCGAAACGGGTGCGCGGTCGGGCATGCCGGGGAAGGGCGCGGGGTGGCAGCGGCGGCGGCCTGTGTGGTCCGCCGGGCGTGCCGATTCATGCCGCCGCCGTGTGGGCGGCGCGTGGCCTGCGATCAACCTTCCCCGCCGGGTGTACCGTCCCGGCGGCGACTCGGCAAGGGTGCGGCGTCGGGATTGGGGAGGCAGCGGCGGTGGGGGGCGGACTTTTGCCGCGCATTCGCGACCCGCGCACGCCGCCGTGACGCGGCACGCAAGGCGCTTCCTGCTTCCCTCGCCCAGCCGGTCGTCCCGCCCGCCAGTCACCCCGTCGCGCGCAACTGCACCACCAGCCCTTCCGGCGGCTGCACCCCGTCTACACCGCCAGATGCGCCGCGTCGGTCACTTCGGCGAACACCCCGTTCAGGGCGGCCAGGAAGGTGGCGCGCACCGTGTCCGCATCCACCTGCGTGCCGCCGTACGCCAGCGCGGGCGAGGCCGTGGCGTCGCCCGCCACCCGGCAGCGGAAGCCAAGGTCGAAGGCGGCGCGCACCGTGGTGTCGATGCACATGTGGGTCATCATGCCCACCACGATAAGGTCGGTGGCGCCGATTGCGCGCAGGTGGTGCAGCAACTCCGTGTCGCGGAACGAGTTGGGGAAGTGTTTGGCCAGCACCGCCTCTCCGGGCAACGGGGCCACCAGCGGGTGGATGTCCGCCCCTTCCGTGCCGGGCAGGAAAAAGGTGGAGCCGGGGCGGATGCTTTCGTGGCGGATGTGGATGATAGGCATGGACGCCGCGCGGCAGCGGGCCAGCACTTCCGCAGCGCGGCGACCAGCGTTTTCCGCGTCGGGCAGGGCCATGCGCCCGCCGGGAAAGTAGTCGCGCTGGATGTCCACCAGAACGAGCGCCGTGACGGGCGAGGTGACGGGCGCGGTTGGGGCTGCTGCGGGGGTGCTTGCAGATGTGGACGACATGGCGGCTCCGTGAAGTTGTCGGGTTACGGTTGGAATGACTGTGCGGACGGGGCGGATGGACTAGGCGGGCCAGGCGGGCCGCCAGACGTTCCCATGGCTGGGCCGTCCGAACGGGCCGCGCCGGGCGTGGCGCCTTCGTATATGGATAACACCCCCGCCCCAGGCAGGCGAGGCCCGCTGGCGGCAGACAACCGGAATGGCCTGTTGTGCCGCCGGATTGTCCTGTTCCGGCGACACGGATTCCGCACTTCGCATACTGTATACAATCCTTGACAGCCGCCCCGGTTCACGGCATGAGCAAGGCATGCGCACCGCACTCTCCATATCGCCGGACCTGCTGCCGCCCGCGTTCCCGCTGTCTGCGGGGCCGCGTCGCCGTGCGCACCTGGTCCACCAGTGGTGGCGGCCCTGACCCCAGGGCCGTGGAGGTTCGCGCACGCCGTCGCCACCGGGCGCGGCACCCGCTGAAAAACCCACGCGGCCGGAGCTCCGGGCGCGCCGCCGAACCCCGCGTATTGGCCGCCGCATCAAGGCCGGAGCCCTGCTGCAACAGCACGAGGAGCTTCGACCATGTCCATCATTCCCCGCATGTTCCCCGCCGGTGTCACCTACGGCGCCACCCTGCCCACCGATGGCGGCTGCGCCTGCGCCGCCGCAGCCCGCGCGGCCAGCCTGGCCACGCCTCCCGCGCCGCCCGCTGCTGATGGTTTGTTCGGCCCCTACGGCGGGCAGTACGTGCCGGAGCACATCAAGCCCGTGCTCGACGAACTGGCCGCCACCTTCGAACGCTACCACGCCGACCCGGACTTTCTGGCCGAGCTGGAATACTACCTGACCCGCTATTCCGGTCGCCAGACGCCGCTGTTCCTGTGCGCCAACCTTACCGCGCGTCTTGGCGGGGCCAAGATCTACCTCAAGCGCGAAGACCTGAACCACCTTGGCGCGCACAAGGTGAACAACACCATCGGGCAGATCCTGCTGGCCAAGCGCATGGGCAAGAAGAAGGTCATCGCGGAGACGGGCGCGGGCCAGCACGGCGTGGCCACCGCCGCCACCGCCGCGCTCATGGGCATGCAGTGCACCATCCACATGGGCGCGGAAGACATGGAGCGCCAGAAACTGAACGTGTTCCGCATGCGCATGATGGGCGCGGAAGTGGTGCCCGCCATGAGCGGCCAGCGCACCCTGAAGGAAGCCGTGGACGAGGCCCTGGCCGCCTGGCTGGGCGATGCCGAAAACACCTTCTACCTGCTGGGTTCCGCCGTGGGGCCGCACCCGTACCCGCGCATCGTGCGGCACTTCCAGTCGGTGATCGGGCGCGAGGCGCGCGCCCAGATGCTGGAGGCCGAAGGCCGCCTGCCCGACTGCGCCGTGGCCTGCGTGGGCGGTGGCTCCAACGCCATCGGCCTGTTTGCGGAATTCATCCCGGATGCAGGCGTGCGGCTCATCGGCGTGGAGCCTGCCGGGCGCGGCCTGACCTACGGCGACCACGCGGCCACCCTGTGCATGGGCTCGCCGGGGGTCATGCACGGGTTCCATTCGTACATGCTGAAGGACGAGGCGGGCGAACCCGCCGCCGTGTATTCCATATCCGCCGGGCTGGACTACCCCGGCGTGGGGCCGGAACACAGCCACCTCAAGGACATTGGCCGCGCCGAGTACGCCAGCGTGACCGACGCCGAGGCCCTGGACGCCTTCTTCATCCTGTCCCGCACGGAAGGCATCATCCCCGCGCTGGAATCGTCCCACGCGCTGGCCCACGCCATGAAGTTGGCCCCCGCCCTGGGCAGGGACGCCATCATCCTGGTGAACCTGTCCGGCCGGGGGGACAAGGACGTGGCGCAGGTGGAGGAAATGGTCAGCGCCGGGCTGGTTGTCCCGCCGAAGCTGTAAGCACCGGGGGGGGATGGGCGGAGGCCGGAGACGGCATGCCCGCATGACAAAACGCAACGCCGGGCGGCGCGGGAAGCATCCCGTTCCGCCCGGCGTTTTCGTGTTGCCGGGCTGTGTTGCCGGACCGTGGACCGTTTTGCCGGACCGTTTTGTCGCGCTGGGGGGGGCGCTACGGCCCGGTGCGTGTCAGGCGTGTGCCGGGGCCTGTCGGGTGCGCTTCAGATGCGCAGCATGTTGCCGGTATACGGCATGTTGCCGGGCGTTTCTTCCGGCGTTGCGGTGGGGGCCATGCCGGTTGCGGGGCGCGGCGTGCCGTCCGTCCTTTCGGGGCGGTGGGTCTGCCAGTGGTCCAGCTGGGCAAGGAACCCGTTCAGCGCCGTCTCCAGCGCGGGGTAGTCGGGGAACTCGTCGTTCCAGCGCTTCCACAGCAGCAGTTCGCCCGTTTCGGGAGAAAGGCCGAAGGCGGCCCCGCCCGTGCGGGCGCCCAGGCAGGCATCGGTCAGCAGCGCCCGCAGGTCGTCCTCGCGCAGGTGGCCGAACCCGGCTCCCGCGGCCCCCACGGGGGCGGCGGCCAGCAGGGCCCGGTCGTCCGGGTCGTGGTACAGGGTGACGACGTACTTGCCGTCAAAGCACAGGGTGCAGGGGGTTTGCCCATCAAGGGTGAGCGGGCCTGTGCCCATGCGGGTTCCCAGTTCGTGCAGCAGTTCCTGGATGGTCATGGTGCGTCCTTTGCGGCGGTTGATGCGCCTAGTCTGCCTGGAAGTAGTACCGGGAAAGCAGCGGCATTTCGTGCGCGTGGGTGCGCAGGGCGTCTTCCACGCGGGCGAGGTAGGCGTCGTTGTCCAGGGTGCGCAACTCCGCCAGATCCTGCCGCACCGCGGCCTTGACTTCGCCCAGTTGCCCCGCCGGTATCGAGGGGTCGGGGGCTTCCGCCATTTGCCGCATCAGGTCGTGCATCAGGGGCCGGGCGTACACGGCGGGGTCGGTCAGCCGTTGCAGCAGCGCGGCCTCGTGCGCCAGCTGTTCGCGCAGGCGGTCGTCCTGCGGCAGGATGCGGCCATCGGGCAGGGTGACCGGTTCGCGCAGGAAGGGGAAGCGCGCCGGATCGAAGTCCTGCGTGCGGCTGATGTCCAGCGAATCCGCGCTCTGCATCAGCAGGGCTTCTGCCGTCAGCGGCCTGTGCTGGTCGCGGTGGTCCGGGTCGTCGATCTGGAGGCGGTACTGGGTTTCGAAGGCCTCGCCGAACGATTCCACGCCAAAGGCGGTGCGCATGGCCTGCATGCCGATGTCGGCGCTTTGCGTTTCGTACACGTCGCTGCCGTTGGATTCACGCCCGCTGTCGTGCGCGGCGATGCCGCAGAGCACGGCGTTCTTGTCCACGGGCACGCCCCGTTCGCGCATGATGTTGGCCATGACGTTGGCAAAGATGAACCCCCGGCAGGCGTGCCCCATGCCGTGTACGCCCACGTCGCCGTCAAACGTTTCCTCGTGGTGGCGGTAGCGCTCCAGCATGCCGGTGAAGAAGCCGCGGCGCTGCGCCTGGGTGGCCGCGGTCAGGCCACCGGGGGTGGTCGGCGCGGGAAAGGGCGCGATGGTGCGCGGCGCCTTGGCCGGAAAGTGGGTGTCCAGTGCGGCGCCAAGGCCGGGTATGGCCCCGGCAAGCGCCCCCCGCACGGTGGGCGGCACGTAGTCGAGCGGGGCGGCAAAGCCCGGTTGCTGGGGCTTGGGCCGGTCCAGCTGCTGGGCAAGGCCGGTGGCCGTGTAGTTCATGAAGTCGCCCAGAAAGCGCGCGGTGGACAGCCCGTCCGACGGAAACAGCGGGTCGTTGGCCGGGTCGTGCAGCTTGAAGCACACCCCGCGCAGGTTGCGGGCGGCGGGTGATTCCAGCGCTTCCAGCATGCTGCCCGCCAGCGCCGGGTTGCTGGCATGCAGCAGGGTGGCGGCCATGAAGGCGGTGCGGTTGAATTCGGTGAACACGTCGTCCGGCCCGAATTCCTCGGGATTGGTTTGCGCGCGGAAGGCGTCGATGCTGACGCCAAGGTTGCCCACGCCGGTGGCGAATTCGCGTACCAGGGCATCCAGCGGCGGGTTGGGGCCAAGGCGTTCCATGCGGGCTACCTGGGCCATGGCGTTGGCATGGATCATGCGCATTTCCAGCGGATTGGTCAGGGCGCGGGCGCTGACGACCCAACTGCGAAAGGCGGCGCGCTGCGCCTCGTTGTCGAAGTGCAGGCTTGCCATGTCGCGCAGCAGGGCGGCCTTTTGCGTGATGGGCCGTTCGGCGGCGGCGCGGATGGCGTCGGAAAGCACCGCCTCCATGTTCACGCCGCGCCCCTCGGCATCAGCGGTGGAGATCGCCCGTTCCACGTTTTCGCGGAAGCGGGACTTCACCCGGTCCAGCGCGGCCCCGGCAAGGGGAACTTCGGCAAGGTCGGTGCCGGGGGGCAGCAGGCTGAGCAGGCGGGCGTTGAATTCCTCGGCATTGCCGTCCAGCAGCGCGGCGGCGGCAGTGCGCAACTCTGCCACGGACTGGTGCGAGGTGCCGAAGGCGGTGCTTTGCGCCAGTTGCTGACGCTCGACGCTCCTGTCGCGCGAGGCGTCGATGTCCGCCTGCGACAGGAAGGGCACCCCCATGCCGCGCAGCTGCGCCACGGCCTGTTGCTGCCATCCGCGCGCGGCGCCCACATCGGTAAAGTCCATGAAGGTCAGCTTGATGTCGTGGGCACTGGCGAATTCCACAAGGTTCGCCACCTTGGCCGCGTCGACGGTGTGTGCCCGCCAGTCCAGCAGGTCGCCGACGTCCATGCGGATTTCCGCAACGTCCCGACCGGGAATGAACGTGCCCTGCAACTGGGCCTCTATGTAGCGGCCTTGCAGGGCAAGGGTGTTCCGGCCCGTGGCGGCGGCGTGCATCAGGCTGGTGCCGTCCACGTTGCCAAGGTGCGGCAGCAGGTTTTCCAGCGTGTCGAAGGTGGCGGTGCGGGCACGCTGGGCATCGGCATCGGCAAGGGCGCGCACCAGCATGGGGCGTACCCAGTCGTTGCCGATGGCGCCCATTTCGCCGCGCACACCGGCCTGCGCCACCAGCGCCTCGAACTGCTTCAGGGTCATCTGCGCGCCCTCGGGCACGCGGGCCAGCGCGGCGGAAAGGTCGCGCCGCAGTTGCGATTCCGGGTTGCGGAGCTCTGCGGCGGCGTCCGCGGGCAGGCCGGGCAGGGCGCCTTCACGCAGGGCGTCCAGCTGGGCGTTCAGGGCGGCGGTGCGCTGGGCGCCGAACTGCATGGGCACGGTGACGAAGGTGTCGTCCACCGTGTAGGTGGCGCGCTGGGCCGTTTCCGGCCGCAGCACGAACACGCACGAACCGTAGTTGGCGGCAGCGCCGTTGCGCACGCCCGCCACGTTCAGGGCCGCATACAGGGGGCGTTCGTTGGCCCGCGCGGGTTGGCCCGACAGTTCGGGAAACACGCTCTTTTCTATCTCGTCGCGAAAGGCAAGGTAGTGCGCCCCGCGCGGCATGATGCCCCTGTCCGCCAGGTGGAAGGCGTTGCTCCACGTGGTGTCGCCCAGCACCTGCCCCTCCGCGCCGAAGAAATGGGTGGGGTCGATGTTCATGGTCAGTTCGCTGCCCCGCAGGATGTCGCCCAGTGCGCGCGGGTCCAGCGGCGCGCCGTCGGGGGCGGTGATGCGCCTGTCGGCCAGCATGGAGGTGGTGACAGCGTGGGAGTGCTCTGCCTGCGTGGCGGACTGGGCCGTGGTTTCCACCAGAGTCTTCATGTTGCGGGGCGAAATGTCGCGGGCATGG
>NZ_JAIOTY010000002.1:1442630-1647147 GCF_019931275.1 Nitratidesulfovibrio sp. SRB-5
CAGATTTTATGCAGTGTTCTCATGTTGAAGTGTTTGATTCGTGCATATTGTTCGATATTTTCTGGTTTTCCATGGCAGGACTAATTTTGTTCTGCTTTGTAACACAAAGAGTCTTGTGAAGGTGGTGCTGCGACATGTGGAAAAAAAAGTTGCGCGTCGTTAAAAATTCCATGTGCTCAAGAGATGAAAGGCGAAATTCTGATAGAATTGAGCTCATGAGTCCCTTTGTCTGCACGGTCTGTTTCAGCGGAGGAGAAGGGATCATTGGCATTGTACGCAATATGGGTATGGGAGGCGTTCTTGTGGAATTTCAGACTGAGCTTGGGCTTTCCGAAATTTCCGAAGGGTGCCCATGCGTACTTACAGACATGATGCCGGAAAGCCTCCACGCACTGCATGAAGTTTCCGGGCGAGTCGAGTGGGTATACAGAAAATTTGTCGGGATTGCCTTGGAGCCAGCGCTTTTTTTGGATTTGGCCGCTGTCGCCGCCTTTTTAAAGCGCCTTCGCATCTCGTACAGAGAAATGCCCCCTTCGGAAGTATTCTAGGGCCATATGGATTCTTGTGGCGTCGGTTCAAAGCAGGTCACCATAATCAGCAGAACAAGAGGCTTGCAAGAAACACCTTGTAAGCCTCTTGTTGTGTTTTTCCCCGTTCCAGTCGCGCATTTTTGTGCGAACGCGCGACGTTTGACATGTGTGCGTCGTTCCCGGCGTTGAGAAAAACGCCATGTGAGTTGCGAATGCGGATTCCTATGGTCGGATGTCAGGCACTCTTGCTGCGATAGGGATATCTGACAATTTGATTTCTTGCCCATCAACCCCATCCATCAGGGAGAGATTATCTTGTAATGTGCGGAGATGCGTAAGTGATGCAGTCCTGTGAAAATTTGTATGGATCGGTTGTGTTACTATCAGCGCAAAAGAATTCAATACTTTTTCGGCTTTCAAAGGTGCCTTTAAGATAATGACGGCGAGAGGCTGCCATAAGAAGTGGCAGGCCTGAATCTGCCCAAGAGCAGGGACAGCCATTTATGGGGCTGTGAGGTTCTGGTCTTGGCCGTTGCCTGTGCGCTCGGCATGCGCAACCGGCAATGGTCCGGTCAGGCTGCAGTAAGGGCGAATTCCCGGTCGCGCCTGCGCCCCGTGCAGAAACTGGCGTCAGTGCACTGCCTGACGGGTTCCGAGGGCGCCGGTAAACGACACTCGCAGGGAGCCCGGCATGGCTAAGGTCGAAGCGGTCCGCGGGCCGAGGTGCGCCCGCCAGCACGTCCACAATCTGCGCGGTGCAGAAAAAAACGCGGTGATGCGCCTCGGCCTGCACAACGCCCTGCGCGTGCATGAAGGGGCGGTGGACAGAGGCGCCGATCGCAGGTTGGCGGATATGGAATGAAAAGCGACCTAAAAAATACCGGGATGTGCCATGCCTCATCTGTGTGCAAGAGTTGGCCGTGCGGCTTGCCTGAAACACGTTGTATTTATGAGCTCGGCCCACTAGGACTACAGCCCGGTTTGGCTTGTAATTTCCGATGATTTCGTATTATTTCGCGGCGTGCAAGTTGAGGTCTTGTGTCGCATGCTGTCCGTATTCTTGGTGATGAAGGAAAAAAACTTGTGAATCAATATCATGTTTCCTCGATGATATGGAGCACCTTTTCTTCGGATGTGCAGGCAGGATTGTTGCCCGGAACGCATTGCAATCAAATAATTTCACTGTCGCAATTGTTGGTGTACGCTTTTCGGAAAGTTGCGGATTTGAATGTATCGAGCGTGCCGCCCGCATCAGGCAGGAAATGCCGCATGTCGTCCACACTGGTTCTCTTGAATGCGCAGGTGAAAGGCAGCCGGACTGTGCAAGGGGAAGGGTAGGGAGTGTGTTCATCGAACCTGTGCATCGAATGCAGACCTTTTCGGACATTCTTGACCGCGTGGGGGGCACAAAGTGAACGCCGCAACCTCGACAAGCATCCTGATCATCGAAGATGAGCCCCTGCTGCGGCTCACCTTGGGGGATCACATGCGAGACATGGGTTTCGAAGTATTCGAGGCTGCAGATGGTCAGGCGGGGCTCGATCTGTTCCGCACGCGTCGTCCTTCCCTGGTCACTCTTGATTTGCGCATGGATATTCTGGATGGACATGAGGTTCTCGCCGCGATTCGCCAGGAAGACCACGAAGTCCCCGTGATCATCATTTCCGGGCAAGGGCAGATGGATGACGTCATTCGCGCCCTGCGCGCCGGGGCGTTCGATTACATTCAAAAGCCTATCTATGACCTGGCCATTCTGGACCATGCCGTTGACCGCGCCCTGGAGCGCTCCGCACTGAGGCACGGCAATGCGCAGCTCTCCCGTTCCTTTCTGGCGGAAGGTCCGCAACGACCGGAAGACTTCGAGCAGATGCTGACCACCAGCACGCGAATGCGGGATATCTTCCGCTATTGCGAAGCCGTGGCGCAAAGCCCTGAGCCCGTGCTTATCACCGGGGAGACGGGCGTGGGAAAGGAGCTGTTGGCTCGGGCCCTGCACCGTTCCAGTCGCCGTTCCGGCCCCTTCGTGGCGGTGAACGTGGCCGGACTGGACAGCCAGGTTTTTTCGGACACTCTTTTCGGCCATGTGCGCGGCGCCTTCACCGGGGCGGACAGGCCACGCGAAGGCTTCATGGAGAGGGCTGCCGGGGGAACCCTCTTTTTGGATGAGATTGGCGACTTGAGCCCACAAGCCCAGATATGCCTGCTGCGCGTCCTGCAAGAGCGCGAATACCATCCGTTGGGTTGTGACTGTCCCCGCCCTTTGCGGGCGCGTATTCTCGCTGCTACCAACCGGCAGTTCAATGAGTTGAGAGGGAGCACCGGGTTGCGCAGCGACTTTTTCTTTCGGCTGGCCACCCATGTCGTGACACTGCCGCCCCTGAGGGAACGCCCCGAAGACATTCCGTTGCTGGCGAAGCATTTTCTTGAGGAGGCTTGCGCCGCCCTGGGACGCCCCGTGCCGGAATGTTCCTGCCCGCTACTTGCCCGGCTCAAGGGCTATCCTTTCCCTGGCAACGTTCGCGAGCTGAGGGCCATGGTGCATGACGCGCTCGGCCGTTCCACCTCAGGTCGCCTGGGGCCGGATGCCTTCCCTTCTCTCGCCGCGCTTCCCCCGGAGGACAGTGCGTTCGCCTCCCCCCAGAACCCCTTTTCAGGGTTGTCCAGCCTGCCAAGCCTGCGGGCTGCGGCGGAAGCGCTGGTGGCCGAAGCTATGCGCCGCGCAGGTGGTGTGCAGAAAGTTGCGGCCTCCATTCTGGGCATTACCCCTCAGGCCTTGAGCGAACGCCTCAGGAGGGGCTGATATTGATCAGGTTTTCCTGATACTGTCAGGATTTCTTGTTGTTTGCGCAGCTGCTTGTTTTTACAGGGTAATTGAAGTCAATGCCGCCGCTCCGATTCAATTGATCGGAGCGGCGTTTTTCGTGTTGTCACGTTTGTCCGTGTAACATGCTTGTTTTTAATGGTTTAAAATCTTTGATCGGGTGGTGCGACTCTTGAATGACCGGGGAAGATGCCGCGCCGACAGGAGTCCATGCATGGCCAAGGTTTTATGCATCAATGACGAACCGCTGATGCGCCTGGTTATCTGCGATTACCTGGAGGATCTGGGGCATGAGGTGCTGGAGGCCGCAAGCGGTGCCGAAGGAATTGTCCTGTTTCGTCAGCACAATCCGGACAGGGTGCTCACCGACTTTCGCATGCCCGGCGGCGATGGCTTTCTGGTGGTGGAGCACCTCGTGGAGGAGGCTCCGGACACGCCGGTCGTCATCATTTCAGGCGCAAGCACCGTCGAAGAGGCAGTGAAAACCATGCGCCTGGGTGCCTGCGACTATCTGGCCAAGCCCCTGACGAACATGTCCCTTCTTGCCCAGACTCTGGAGAGGGTGCTGGACAAGGCACGGGCCCGGAAGGCCGCCAATCGGTACCGGCTGAGCCTTGAAAGTCGAAACCGGGATCTGGAGCGCAAACTGCTGGGCTGGGTGCGCAGGCATTGAGGGGCGGTGGGCCGTTTTGCGACAGCCATCAAGGCCAGCATCAATTCCCTTCACAGAGCGCAGCACGAGCAGGCTCCCTCGACTGCCGGGCATACCGAAACGTCGCGTGGCTTTCCATCGAGATAGGAAGGTCAATGGGTCTGAGGGGGCAAGATCTGGAACCGCTCAACCTCGCGGGTTTTTACACGACATAGGCAAGATTGCCGTCCCCAGGGGCATTCTCGACAAGCGTGGGGCATTGAGCGCGAGAGAACTCGAAACGATCCGGAGCCATGTCGCATGCGGTTGCCGCATTCTGCGCGAAATTCCGTTCGAAGGACCGGTAGCCGAGGCGGTGCTGCAACACCATGAACGTTTCGATGGCTCTGGGTACCCGAAGGGGTTGGCCGGAGAGGGCATCCTTCTGGAAGCGCGAATACTCGCTGTGGCCGACATCCATGAAGCTCTTTGCTCGGACAGGCCCTGCCGGGCAGGGCTCTGCCCGGGTGATGCTGCGGACTACATCCTCAAAAGTGCCGGAACACATTTTTACCCGCTCTGCGCCACTGCATTTGAGCAGGTCATTTCAGGACGGCACGCGGAAGGAAAGGTGCAATGATCCAACTGAGCATCAGACCGCCGTTAAGCCTGCTGCATCAGGGCCATGAGCAACCCTGTCGTATTGGCGGCGGAGCAGGGTGTCAGGCCGGGCTTGTCTCCATCGGGGGGGGGCTTGTCATGGATGGACAGCCCATCGGGCCCTTGTCCTCGCATGTGGCCTGGAAGAACGGTCGCGAGGCGGGGGCGAATCCAACGCACGTCCGGGTATCGGCATCCGGTCGCTGCAACAGGCAACCGGGGTCGGTCCGCCGGGCCGGAAGGGGACGGCATGAGTTCCGAGTCGGCAAGCACAACAGCGGGCTCCTTGCTCCAGCTCGTTACGTTCACGGTAGCTGAAGAGGAGCACGGGGTGGAATCCAATACATTCTGGGTTTGGGGCGCCTCGACGACAGGCTGCTCATCCTGCTTGATTTTGGTCAGGTGCTGACCGGGGAAGCGCAGGACGCCCTCCACGGGCAAGGCACCCCTGTCCCGCAATCAGGGAATCATACGCACGCCATGGCGCCAACGCGCCAATAACAAATCAGAATGAGGAGGATAGTATGAACGCCTTGCGCCACATGAAGCTCCGGACAAAGTTGTTCGGATGTTTTTTGATCGTGACGCTTTCAACTCTTGTTGTTGGAGTGTATGGAAGCTTAAAAATACATGAGATTAATGACGCGAATACATTTATGTATGAAAAAATTACAGTTCCATTGAGTGATCTTGGGGATGTTGCTGCAAGTGTTCAGCGCCTCAGGACAATCTTTGCAATCCTTGTTGCTACAGAAGGCGTCGGCGAACAGGAAAAGACGATTGGCCGCATCGATGTGATGCGCAAAAAAATTGTCGATCGCTTGGCGAGTTTCGAGAAGGGCATAATTACAAATGAAGACAGGCGCATGTATGGTGAGTTGATAGAAGCGCGCAAGAAATTTGTCTCTGTCACTGACCAGGTCATGGCACTTGTCAGGGCGGCCAAGCTGGGCGAGGCAGAGGATCTGCTGCACAGGGGCGAAGGGCGCAAGGTTTCAATAGAGTATCAGGAGGAAATGGATCGCGCCATGGAGTATATGGTCTCCAAGGCAAAACATACAAGTGATGCCAATGATGAGCTGAGTAATCAGGCGACAATGTGGATGTATTTCATCATCGCTCTCGCCGTTGTCGTTTCCGTAGGGTTGGGGGTTCTGCTTACGTCCAGTGTTATTGGACAGCTAGGCGAGGATCCTGATTATTTAAGTGAAGTGGCAAGCAATCTTGCTGCGGGAAATCTTGATGGTCCGTTTCGTGATTATAAGACGGATGGCAGCGTATATGCACTGATTCTTGGTGTTGTTGGAGCAATGCGGAAACAGCTGGCATTCTCACAAGGCGTCATGCAGGGGGTAGCTGTGCCGTTCAGCGTCTTCTCTGCGGAAGACAAGTTGCTGTTCACAAACCAGCAGATGATGGATGTTCTAGAATTACAAGGAAACCCTGACAGCCAACTTGGAAAGACATCCAGTGAATACTTTTATGGCATTAAAGGAAAGGAAACCCTATCCAGCCGCGCCCTCCGTGAGCAGCGCGCACTTGAAGAAGACAAAACAGGCCAGACGAGGAATGGCAAGGCCCTGCATGTGCGTATCTCGTCGTCGCCATTCCACGATGATAAGGAACAGGTGCTCGGTACTGTTGCCATCTGGTTGAATCAGACAGAGTCCGTAGAGGCCAGGCAGGCTGCCGAAAACGCCGCCAACGGCATGAAGCAGGCCGCCAATCAGCTGGAGAAGGTTGTCGAAGTGGTTTCGAGTGCCAGCGAGGAACTCTCCGCTCAGATCGAGCAATCCAGCCATGGCACGGAAGTCCAGTCGCAACGTGTGGCCGAAACGGCCACCGCAATGGATGAGATGAACGCCACGGTCATAGAGGTGGCCAAGAACGCGTCGCAGGCGGCGGACTCCGCTGGCAGCGCGCGGAGCATGGCGGTGGACGGCGCCAAGGTGGTGGCAGAGGCCGTGGAGAGCATCACCGACGTGCAGCAGAAGTCCATCATCCTCAAGACGGATATGGCTGCACTGGGCAAGCAGGCCGAGGGTATCGGCCAGATCATGAATGTCATCAGCGACATTGCGGATCAGACCAACCTGCTGGCGCTCAATGCCGCCATTGAGGCGGCAAGAGCTGGCGACGCGGGTAGAGGGTTTGCCGTTGTGGCTGACGAGGTGCGCAAGTTGGCGGAAAAAACCATGGCCGCAACCAAGGAAGTGGGCGAGGCAATCGGCAGCATTCAGCAGGGTGCGCGCAAGAACCTCGAGAACGTGGAGCACTCGGTGGTGACTATCGAGTTGGCCACGAATCTGGCCAATCAGTCCGGTGCGGCACTCAAGGAGATTGTGGCCATGGTTGAAGCTGCAACGGATCAGGTGCGCTCGATTGCTGCCGCCAGTGAGCAGCAGTCTGCAGCCAGTGACGAAATCACCAAGAGTATCGAAGAGATCAATATAATATCGGGAGAAACAGCCAGCGCCATGACCCAGTCGGCGCAGGCTGTGGGCGACCTGGCAAGTCAGGCGCAAACTCTCCGCACCCTTATAGAGAAGATGAAGAGCAGCGCGTAAGGAGAGCTTTTGGCTGAAAGTCGTTGGCCCCGCCCGGACGCAGTCCGGCGGGGCCTTTGCTTGCTGGGTGGAGTCAGGTGGATACTGTCTCCGTACACTCAGGAGGTGTTGAGCCGGATCAGTTTTTCCTGATTCCATCAGGATTTCTTGTTGATGAAGCAACTCGCCGTTTTTTTTATAATATAGTTGAAAAAAATGCAGCCGATCCGATTCATTGGTTCAGATCGGCGTTCTTTTGTGCGGCTCGTGGTGTGTGTGTAATTTGCTGGTTTTTTTAAAGAATTGCACTTTGCGACAGGTTGGCACAACTCTTGTGTACCCGGGGCAAATACCGCGACGACAGGCGTCCTTATGCACAGATGGTGAGCCGCTGATGCTTCTGGTTGCCTGCGATTGCCTGAAGGACATTGAAGGACATGGGGCATGAAGTGCCGGATGGCGCCAAAGGTGCCGAAGGAATTGCCCTGTTCCGGCAGCACTGTCCGGACATGGTGCTCCAGAACCTGTGCACGCCTGACGACGGTGGCTTTCAGGTAGTGGAGCACATGACCAAGGAGGCCCCGGACACGCCAGTTGTCGTCATCTCCGGCACGGGCACCGTTGCCGAGGCTGTGAACACCTTGCGCCTTGCGCTTGGGACTATCTGACCACCTCCCCCTGACGAGCATGCCCCTTTTTGCCCAGGCACTGGAGAGATGCAGGACAAGGCACGAGCGCAGAAGGCCGCCACCCAGCGCTTGCGGGGCCTTGAGAGCAGAAAGCGGGAGCTGGAGCGCAAATTTCTGGGTTGTGTGCGCAATCACCGAGACGTGAAGGGCCGCCTTGCGGCAGCCATCAGGGCCGGCACCAACTCTCTGCATGTTGCGCAGCCCGAGCAGGTTCCTTCCACAGCCGGGCATGACGAAAACGTCGCGAGACTTTCAATGGAGATGGGAGCCGCACTGGGCCTGGTGAGACAGAATTTGGAAGCACTCAATATCGCGGGGCTTCCGTACGACATTTAACGCAAGTCTGTGCATCGGCATCTGGCGTTGCAACAGGCAACCAGGATCGGCCCGCAGGGCCGGAAGGGGACGGTATGAGCTCCGAGACAACAAACTCCACAACGGGCTCCTTGCTCCAACTCGTTACGTTCAAGGTAGCCGAGGAGGAGTACGGGGTGGACATCCTTTCTGTGCAAGAGATCATTCGCCATACGGGCATAACCAAGGTGCCCAGCGCCCCGGCCTTTGTGGAGGGCATCCTGAACCTGCGTGGCAGGGTCATTCCGATCATCGACATTCGCAAACGTTTCGGCCTGGCTGCAAGGGAGCCTGACCCTCAGACGCGTATCGTTGTTTTCGCCCTGGAGAGCGGAGTCATCGGTTGTCTGGTGGATTCCGTGTCGGAGGTGTTGCGTCTGCCCTCGTCCATGGTCGATCCACCCCCGGCCGTGGTTGCCGGGGTGGACTCCAAGTACATCCTGGGTGTGGGGCGCCTCGACGACAGGCTGCTCATCCTGCTTGATTTTGGTCAGGTGCTGACCGGGGAAGAACTGGACGCCCTCCACGGGCAAGGCACCCATATACGGCAATCAGAGAATCATGCGCACGACATGGTGCCAGCGCACCACTAACAAATCAATGAGGTGGCTATCATGAACGCCCTGAGCAACATGACGCTTCGCACCAAGCTGCTCGCAAGCTTTTTTATCGTCTCGCTGTGTACTCTCGGGATTGGGGTATACGGAAGCATCAATATGCACGAGATTGCCGATAGTGACACAAAACTCTACGAACAGAACCTTGTTCCTCTTGGTCAGATAGCAAGCGTCGCCAACAATATGCAGCGCATCCGCTCCAACGCCATGGAAGCTGTGTATACCGACGATAGATCAGAGTTCAACAGGTATGTGGAGCGAATCAGGCTGTTCATGGCGGCCAGTGACGAGAACATAATCAAGTACGAGAAGAACCTGAGCAGCGATCAGGAGAGGACTCTGTACAAGGAGGTCGTTGGAGAACGTAAACTGTTCACCGATGCCATCGGCAAGGTGCTGGCTCTGGCCGCCGCGGAAAAGAGGGGGGAAGCCGTAGAGTTGCTTTCGAAGGAAGGGCGCACCGTAGCACGCAATTATCAGGAGAGCCTCGATAATCTCATCAAGGAGAACGAGCGCCAGGGGCAGCAGGTCTCCAGCAGCAATACGGCCAGTGCCGGTACGGCAGCAACCATGATGTATGCTGCAATGGCATTGTCCTTCCTTGCCTCCATCGGGCTGGGTTTGCTTCTGACCTCTCATGTGGGGGGTCTGCTTGGTGAGGACCCGGGGTATCTTGCCGATGTTGCCCGTAAAATCGCCGGTGGCGATCTGGATGTGGTTTTTCGTGCGCAGAGGCGCCAGGGCGGTGTCTACGCGGTCATCCAGGATATGGTGAAGACCATGAAGGGCAAGATCGCCGAGGCTGAGCACAAGTCCGCAGAGGCCGCCGAACATGCCAGGCTGGCGCAAATCGCCACGGACGAAGCCAACGAGGCCAAGGCCAAGGCCGAGCGGGCCAAGGCCGAGGGCATGATTGCCGCAGCACAACAGTTGGAGAAGGTTGTGGAGGTCGTCAGTTCCGCCAGCGAGGAACTCTCCGCCCAGATCGAGCAATCCAGCCGTGGCACGGAAGTCCAGTCCCAGCGTGTGGCCGAGACGGCCACCGCAATGGATGAGATGAACGCAACGGTCATAGAGGTGGCCAAGAACGCGTCACAGGCGGCGGACTCTGCCGGACATGCGCGGGGCAAGGCTGTGGACGGCGCCAGGGTGGTGGCAGAGGCCGTGGAGAGCATTACCGACGTGCAGCAGAAGTCCATCATCCTCAAGGCGGACATGGCCTCACTGGGCAAGCAGGCCGAGGGCATCGGCCAGATCATGAATGTCATCAGCGACATTGCGGACCAGACCAACCTGCTGGCGCTCAATGCCGCCATTGAGGCGGCAAGAGCCGGCGATGCGGGCAGAGGGTTTGCCGTTGTGGCCGATGAAGTGCGCAAATTGGCGGAAAAGACCATGGCCGCAACCAAGGAAGTCGGCGAGGCAATCGGCAGCATCCAGCAGGGCGCACGCAAGAACCTCGAGAACGTGGAGCACTCGGTGGTCACCATTGAACAGGCCACGAACCTGGCCAATCAGTCCGGCGTGGCGCTCAAGGAGATTGTGGCCATGGTTGAATCGGCTGCGGACCAGGTGCGGTCGATTGCTGCCGCCAGCGAGCAGCAGTCTGCCGCCAGTGATGAAATTACCAAGAGCATCGAAGACATCAATATCATCTCAGGCGAAACCGCCAGCGCCATGACCCAGTCGGCGCAGGCAGTTGGCGAGCTTGCAAGCCAGGCGCAAACCTTGCGCACTCTCATAGAGAAGATGAAGAGCGGCGGATAGGGACAGTTTTCGGCAGAAAGCAGATGGCCCCGCCCGGATGTAGTCCGGGCGGGGCCTTTGCTTAATGTGTGGATGTATTGGTCGCCCGCTTGAGCGGCAGCCGAATGGTGAAGAGTGCCCCTTGGCCAGGTGTGGACTCCACGCTCATCTTCCCCTGATGGGTGTTGGTGATGATGAAATAGGATACCGAGAGGCCGAGGCCGGTGCCCTCGCCAACCTTCTTCGTGGTGTAGAAGGGCTCGAATACCCGGTTGAGTTGGTCGGCGGAAATGCCCGGGCCGTTGTCCTCCACCTCGATGCGTGCCTCGTCGTTCTCTCTGGTGGTGCGCACGGTAATGGCGGGGTCCGGGGTGCCTGCCCCGGCCATGGCTTGGGCGGCGTTGCGCAGAAGGTTCAAAAGCACCTGTTCGATTTCGGACGATATACAGGGAACGGAAAGCAGTGTGTCCGAGAGTTCCAGGCGTACACTGATCCGGCGGAAGTCGTACATTTTTTTGAGATCGTAATCCTTTTCCGCCAGAGAGACAGCCCGCCTGACCAGTTCGGCCACGTCCTGGTCTTCGAGTCCCGCGTCATTGCGGCGGCTGAAGTTGAGCATGTGTCGCACGATGTCTGCGGCTCGTTGGCCTGCCTCGACAATGGCGTTGAGATAGCGGGAAATGTTGCGACGGCGCATGTATTCCTGAACCGTCTCAAGGTCGATATCCAGGGCGCCGGCATCTGCCGCGTTGGCTGAAAGTTTCGGGTCAAAGCGGCGTTGCACGCCCTGCACGGACTGGAAGATGATGCCGAGGGGATTGTTGATTTCATGCGCCATGCCAGCCGCAAGGCCGCCGAGCGACATCATTTTTTCCGTTTCCACCATGGCTTTTTGCACAAGCTTTGCCTCGGTGATGTCTTGTACGATATTCAGGGAGCAGCGTTCGCCGTTTATCTCGATTTCCTGGCACGAATTCAGTGCGTTGCGAATGGTTCCATCTTTTCTGCGCAGCATGAATTCGTAATCTGCAACCGTACCGTGCTGTTGAAGTTTTTCGAGAAAATCCTTTCTGCTTTCGGGGTCTTGCCAAAGGCCAAGGTTGTCGCCGTTGCTGCCCACAGCTTCGGCTCGCGAGTATCCGGTGAGGGGTTCAAAGGCGTCGTTTACATCCAGAATGATGCTGTCGCTCAATCGTGCTATGGATATGCTGTACGGTGCCAGATTGAATATCTTCGAAAATTTTTCCTCCGAGAGGCGAAGATCGTTTTCCGCCTTCTTGCGCTCGGAAATGTCCCGGGTGAATGCCAGAAGGTAGCTGTTATCCCCGAGGCGCATGGGGGCCAGTGACGTCTCCACCTGAACGATATCGCCGCCAACCCTTCGGCACAGCCACTCGAAGCGCAACAGCTTTCCGTTGGCAGCTTCGGCAAGCGTGGCCATCATCATGCTTGTCGTGCCCTCTCCGTTTGCCTGCACAGGCGGGGAGAAATCGGCAGGTGTCCGACCGATAATCTCTTCGCGCGGGCAACCCGTGAGGACAGTGGCGCCGGGATTGCAGTCGACGATGGTGGGGCCGTCCATGACGAGGATGGTGTCCTGAGCGGACTCGAAGAGGGTGCGATATCTTTCCTCGCTGGCGGCAAGCGCCGCCTCTGCCTGTTTGCGGGTGCTGACGTTCTGGATGATGCCAAGCATCTGGAATGGCCGACCATCCCTGTCGAGCTGGAAAAAACCGCAGTCATGCACGTAGATATAGTGCCCGTCCTTGTGGCGCAGGCGGTATTCCATGTCGAATTTTTCGCCGCGCGCGCACGCCTCGTCCAGTTTCCGCAAGACGCGCGGCGCCTCTTCCGGCGCCAGCAGGGCAGCCCAAGCTTGCAGGGGGCCGTCCACCTCCTGCAACTCGAACCCCAGAACTTCCCGCATGGCCCCGGCCCATTGGATCGTGCCCGCCCGCAGGTCGTAATCGTAAAATATGTGCTGCGCCGCAGTGATGACGGTCTCGAATCGTTGTGTCCAGAATTGGAGCTCGCGCTCATGCTTCTTGCGTTCGCTAAGATTCTCCACCGCGCCATGGACACGAGTCGGACGGCCTTCGGCGTCGAATTGGAGAGAGGCGCGGATCACGGCAGGCACCAGTTCGCCATCCTTTCGGCGGAGGAGCAGTTCCCTGCTAACTCCCGATGGCGAGACCAACAGTTGCTGAAGTACCTGGTCGCGTTGCCGAGGATCGGCGTACAGCGAATGGGGGGGGGCTGCGAGGAACTCTTCCCGGCTTTCGTAGCCGAGCATTCGCACCAGTTCCGGATTGACCTCTTCAATCCTGCCGGAGAACGTGGAGAGGAAAAGCCCGAGAGGCGCGTTGTTGAATATGGCACTCAGCCTTTTCTCACTCTCCATCAAGGCCCGTGTAGCGTTTTTTTGTTCGGTGATGTCCACGGTCATGCTGAGCAGGCTCGGTTCACCACTGTAGATGATCGGGAGTGTGGAGTAGTGGACGTGAGCAGGGCTTCCGTCACGTCGTCGGACGGTAGCCTCCTGTCCACTCACTCCGCCTTGCGCTGCAACGCGATGCCGCATGGTGCGGGCCTCATCGGGGGACATGTCCAGGACGGCGGCTATGTCGAAACGGGGGAGTTCATCCCGGCTGATCCCCGAACTTTCGAGAAAGGCACGGTTGGCTTCCAGGCACGTCCCATCGGAGATACGCTGGACGAGCATGGAATATGGGGCATTGTCGAAGAGCGAGCGGAACATGGCTTCGCTTTCCGTGATCCGTTCCCGTGCCTGCACAAGCTCGGTAACATCAAGCAGGATCCCTGCCAGTCCGTTTGGCTCTCCTTGGGAATCGGTCAGTGGGCTGGTCAGCAGTTGGAATGTTCCGCCAGAAAAAGGAACATGCGCCTGAAGCGTTTGTCCTTGCATGCCCAACTCGAAAAGCTGCTGCAAGTCCGCTCGGTCCGGATGCAGATCCCCGAATTTCATCCCCACGCTTCCCCCAGCCGGGCGCTTGATGAGGTTGAGCCCCATGCCTTCGGACAACGCCACCGTGCCGTCACGGTCGAGTATGAAAAAGATGGTATTGGTGTGGTCCAGTATGGTGCGCAGTCCTGCGTTGCGCTTGGCCAGATCATGTCGCAGTTCAAGGCTGCTCCGAAGCTCGTCGGACATTGCCGCAAGTCGCTTCTTGTAGTGTCTTCTCAATGCAAATAGCGCGATGATTGCGGCCAGGGCCATACACCCGCTGGCAAGCGCGATGCCCAGCGGAAACATGTTGGCCTGAAACCATTCTTGAGCCGGGAGCGGATACTGGCCCCAGATGGTGGCAATCTGTGCGGGTGTCGCCATGAATGCTCCGATTTGATGCTGTAGCGAGCAGGGATGGGGGTTAAGGCATCTTGAATGGAATCCGGTCATTCCGGAACGTGCCATGAAAATTCTGGGCACCATGGGTCTGGCGATCGGTTTCGATTGTCAGCGTTGGTGATTGCAACGCTTTTTGCGCGAATTAAGGCTGGTTGCAAGGCGCTGATACCAGTCTGGGGGGATCATCCTACCCCTCAAGGTGGGGCCCGCCATCGTCAGAGGCATGCCGGTGAGAGTTGCCACCCCGCAGACAGTTTTCTGGGGCGGCATCGCCGTTTTGTCCGCATTTTCCGGTACGGCTGGTGTTTCATCCCGCACGGGACAGCTTGGGCATTTCGCGTTCGTACCGCCGTCTGTCTTGTTCATGGCGATGCTGAATTCAAATGGCAGGCAGAAAACACTTTGAATATTAGCAAGATAATTTTCCGGGTGGCGTTTTGCGCGGTTTGCCGCAAGGCTTTTGGGCCCGTAACCAGAAGGTCGTCGGTTCAAATCCGGCCACCGCATCCAGAATACCAAAACCCACAGGTTTGCGCCTGTGGGTTTTGGTATTTACGGCGGGTTTGGAAGCAAGGCGCCGATTTCTACATTTCCTTCTCAACCCTTTCCAGCAACCGCGCCATGGTCAGTTCCCTGCCCATGTCCAGCAACAGCCCGTCGATGTGCTCGAAGCTGAAGCGCGAGCCAAGGTACAGGTGCATGTACGCGGCGGGCACACCGCAGTGCGGGGCCATGGCCTCGGCCAGTTCGCGGGTGCGCTGTTGGGCGCGTCCGCTCCAGGGCCAGTCGGAATCGGCCAGAAAGCCGATGGCGTGTTCCGCCCGTACGTGCTCTGGCCGCATGGTCAGGCCGGTCAGGCCGATGTCCAGATAGTGGTTGACCACGGCCAGCGGCTTCACCCCTTCGGCCAGGCTCACGTCATCCAGTCCGTGCATGGCGGCGGTGGCCAGGATTATCTCTTCGTCCGCCCCGCGCGCGGTCAGTTCGCGCAGCACCCATGAGTGGTGGTCTTCGTTGCGGGCAATGAACGGATCCTCGGACTTGTGCAGGGCGTAGTCTGCATCAAAGGCATACACGAAGCGTTTCAGGCAGTCGTGCAGCAGGATGGCGGCATATAGCAGGTCCCGGTCCAGCGGCAGGCCTCGCGCCTCGTGGGCGTCGCCCAGGGCGCGGGCGTTGCGCAGGTCTTGCAGCACATGCAGGGCCAGCCCGCCGATGTGCCCGTGGTGCGCGCCGGATCCTGGCGAGGCGGCAAAGCTCCATGCCGGGTGGCGGCGGTGGGCATAGGGCGTCAGCGGCTCGTCCAGTTCCATGAATTCTTCCACCAGACCGCGCCATACCGGGTTGGTCACGGCGGGGACGAATTCCCGGCGGATGGCGGCCAGTGCGGGTTCACCCTGAAAGCGCGCCAGTCTGGACAGTTCGTGCGGGGGAAGGATGTCGAGTTGCGGCATGGCTGTTTCCTGATCTGCTGCTGTCGTGCCCGCGTGGGCGGACTCGCTTCGTCCGGTCCTGTCTTCTCGCCCCTACTTGATGCCCGCCCGCATGAACGACTGCACGAACTGCCGCTGGAACAGCAGAAAGCCGATCAGCAGCGGGCCGGAGGTCATCAGCGTGGCCGCCGTGATGATCGACCAGTCCACCCCCTGTTCGGTGGACGAGAACACCTGCAAGCCAACGGTAAGCGGGCGCGAATTGGTGGTGTTGGTGACGATGAGCGGCCACAGGAAGTTGTTCCAGTGGTAGCTGACCGAAACTAGGGCGTAGGCCAGGTACACCGGCTTGCCCAGCGGCACGTAGACCTTCCAGAGTATTTGCAGGGTGCTGGCGCCTTCCACGGCGGCGGCCTCGTCCAGTTCCTTCGGTATGCTTTTGAAGGTCTGGCGCAGCAGAAAAATGCCGAAGGCCGACGCCATGTACGGCAGGCCGATGGCCAGCGTGGAATCCAGCACGCCGATGGCCGACATGGTGCGGTAGTTTTCCACCACCAGCACGTCGGGCATGATCATCAGTTGCATCAGCACCAGCGCGAACAATATGCCCTTGCCGGGAAAGTCGTACTTGGCGAAGGCGTAGGCCGCCAGCGTGCACAGCACCAGTTGTCCGGCCAGCACCATGGTCACCAGCAGCACGGTGTTGACCAGGTAGCGGGCAAAGGGGGCCGCGTCCCACGCCGCGCGAAAGTTATCCAGCGTCAACGGCGCGGCGAGCGTGAACCGGGTGGAAAATTCCGAGGGGTGAAAGGCCGTCCATACGGCGTACAGCAGCGGCAGCGCCCACAGCACGGCCAGTGTCCAGGCGGCGGCGGTGTCCAGCACGCGGGCAAGGCCCCGGCTGTCGTAAATGTTGGTCTGGCTCATCTGTAGTGCACCTTGCGATCGAGAAAGCCGAACTGGCCGATGGAGGCCAGCGCCAGAAAGCCCAGCAGCACCATGGTCAGCGCCGCGCCGTAGCCGGTATCCCAGTATTTGAAGCTGACTTCGTAGATGTAGTAGAGCAGCAGCGAGCTGGCGTTGTTGGGGCCGCCCTGGGTAAGCACGAACAGGTGGTCCACCATGCGGAAGGCGTTGATGGTGGCGTTCACCAGCACGAACAGGGTGGTGGGCATCAGCAGCGGTATGACCACCCGGCGGTAGTAGTATAGGCGTGACGCCCCCTCCAGCATGGCCGCCTCGCCCAGTGAAGGCGGTATCTGCTGCAATGCCGCAAGATAGAAGATCATGAAGAAGCCCGCATCCTTCCACACCGCAACGGCGATGACGCACGGCAGCGCCGTGGATTCGCTGCCCAGCCAGTTCACCCCGGCAAGGCCCAGCGCCCCGCGAATCTGCTCCAGCAGGCCGTATTCCGGCGTGTAGAAGAACAGCCAGATGTTGGCCACCGCGATCATGGGCAGCACCGTGGGCACGAAGTAGCACAGCCGCAGCACCGACTGCCCGGCCAGCCCCGCGTTGACCAGAAAGGCCATGGTCATGGCCAGCCCGATGGACAGCGGAATGGTGCCGCTGGCGAACAGCAGGTTGTTCACCAGCGCCTTGCGGAACACCTCGTCCTCCAGCAGGTACTGGTAGTGCTCCAGCCCCACGAACTGCGCGGGCGCGCCGCCCCGTCCATCCAGAAAGAAGCTGTGGATGAAGGTGTTCACCGCCGGGTAGTGGGTGAACGCGGCGATGAACGCCAGGGCGGGCAGCAGCAGGAGCCAGGCGTGGATGGTGCGCATGGTGGCGTGGCTGCGGAAGGCTGGGGGCACGGGAGACCTCCGGATGAACTGTGGCGGCGGATGAACTGTGACGGTGGATGAACTGTGACGGTGGATGAACTGTGGCGGCGGATGAACAGTGCCGGCTGACGGGCTGCGGCGGCTGACGGGCGGTGAACGGCGGTGACGCATGCCGCCCATGCCGCATGCCGCCGGTGCTCCATGCGGTATCCCCAGCCGGGGCGGAGCACATGGCCCCGCCCCGACCGGGCATTCATTCGTCAATGGGCAACGCAGCCTTTCAATCGCCCGGCCAGACGGCCAGGCCGCAAACGCGCGATCCTACTTGCCGTAACGGCGCAGGATGCGTTCCGCTTCCTTCTGGGCGTCCTTCAGGGCGTCGGCGGGCTTCTTGGAGCCGGTCACGGCGGCCTGGATGGCGTCGTCCAGCGCCTTGGTCACGCGCTGGTTGTCATGGGTGGACAGTTCGGGCACGGCGTGGGCCAGTTGGTCGCGGGCCACGGCGGCCACGGGGAACTTGGCCACGTAGTCCTTCATGGCCGGGGTTTCCCACGCGTCGGGGCGCACGGCCACGTAGCCGGTATCGATGCCCCACTGGGCGGCGCGTTCCGCGCTGGTCATCCACTGCACGAAGTCGACCGCAGCCTTGCGCTCTGCGGGGGTGGCCTTCTTGAAGATGTAGAAGTTGCCGCCGCCCGTGGGCGAGCCGGGGCGGGCGCTGGCGGGCAGCATGCCCACGCCGAAGGGGAAGGGCGCGTTGGTGCGCACGTTGGTCAGGTTGCCGGTGGTGGTCCACATGATGGCGGACTTGCGCTCGAAGAAATCGCGCGGGGTGGTGGCCCAGTCGATGGTGCCCTTGGGCGACACCTCGTGCTTGTAGGCCAGATCCACCAGGAATTGCAGGGCCTCGATGGCCTTGGGGTTGTCGAAGTCGGTCTTGGTGCCTTCGGCGTTCATCAGTTCCACGCCGTTCTGGATGGCCAGGGCCTGGAACATCCAGTAGGCGTACCCGGTGGAGGGAATGGCCACGCCCCACTGGGTGACCTTGCCGGAGGCATCGCGCACGGTCAGCTTCTTGCCCATTTCCACCAGTTCGTTCCAGTTGGCGGGCCCCTTTTCGGGATCAAGCCCGGCGGCCTTGAAGGCCTCCTTGTTCCAGTACATCACGATGGTGGAACGCTGGAACGGAATGCCCCAGGTCTTGCCGCCGGTCTGGCTGTTGCGCATGAAACCGGGGAAGAACGCCTTGGTGAAGCCCATTTCCTCCGGCTTCAGGATGTCGTCGTAGGCCACCACCGCGTCTTCGTCGATGAGGGTGTACATGTCGGTGGACAGCAGCACCGCCACGTGCGGCGGCTCGCCCCCGCGCAGGGCGGTAAGGGCCTTGGTGAGGGTTTCGCGGTAGATGCCCGCGTACACCGGAGTGACCTTGATGTCCGGGTGTTCCTTCATGAACTGCTCGGTCATGCCCTCCACGATCTTGGTGATGGGGCCGCCGACGGAAACCGGGAAGTAGAAGGTAAGGTTCACCTTTTCCGCCAGTGCGGTGCCCGCCAGCAGGGTCAGCGACAGCAGGGCAGCCGCCGCCAGGGTGCACGCTTTTCTGAAGCCGGTCATTGTGTGATGCCTCCTGCGTTGTTGCGTTGGGATGTGGGGCGTAAACCGCCGAAATCACCAATACGGGGCGA
The DNA here is from genome assembly GCF_019931275.1 of Nitratidesulfovibrio sp. SRB-5. Taxonomy (NCBI): domain Bacteria; kingdom Pseudomonadati; phylum Thermodesulfobacteriota; class Desulfovibrionia; order Desulfovibrionales; family Desulfovibrionaceae; genus Nitratidesulfovibrio; species Nitratidesulfovibrio sp. SRB-5. The sequence continues at coordinate 1,461,500 of NZ_JAIOTY010000002.1, forward strand.
ATGTGTCCGTTGTGTCGCGGGGGGTGTCAGCGGCAGGTGCCGCGCCGCTCGCCGGTTTTTGCATCAAAGATGTGGATGTGCTCGTCCGGGCAGTGCAGGTATATTTCCGCCCCCACGGCGATGGTCGGCACGCCGTCCACCACCACGGAAAGCTCTTCGCCCCCCACGCGGCAACCCAGCACAGAACCGGACCCCAGGTATTCCACGCTTTCGACCACGGCGCGCCAACCTTCGGGCACGATGCGGATGTGTTCCGGGCGGATGCCCAGCACGTAGTCGGCGCTGTCCACCACGCTCACCGTGCCGGACCGGCTGCCCGCCACGCACACGCTGCCGCGCGCATCGTCCAGCCGCACCAGGTTCATGGGCGGGGTGCCGATGAAGTTGCCCGCAAAGGTGGTGGCCGGGCGGGAATACAGTTCGGACGGCGTGGCGTTCTGCACGATGCGCCCGCCCTGCATCAGGATGATGCGGTCGGCCATGCTCATGGCCTCGGTCTGGTCATGGGTGACGTACACCATGGTCATGCCCAGGGTTTGCTGCAGGGCGCGGATTTCTCGCCGCATTTCATGGCGCAGCTTGGCGTCCAGGTTGGAGAGCGGCTCGTCCATCAGGCACACGGCGGCCTCTGCCACCAGGGCGCGGCCCAGGGCCACGCGCTGCTGCTGCCCGCCGGAAAGTTCGCCGGGCTTGCGTTGCAGCAGGGCGGAAAGGCCCAGGATGTCCACGGCGCGGGTGAGGCGCTTTTCGCGCTCCGCCTCCGGCACCTTGCGCACGGTGAGCCCGAACAGGATGTTCTCGCGCACCGTCAGGTGCGGGAACAGCGCATACGACTGGAAGACCATGGCCAGTTGGCGCTGGGCAGGGGGCAGGTGGGTCACGTCGCGCTCGCCGATCATGATCCGGCCAGAGGTGACGGACTCCAGACCCGCGATGAGCCGCAGGGTGGTGGACTTGCCGCAGCCCGAAGGCCCCAGCAGTACCAGCATGGTGCCCTGTTCCACCTCGAAGGAGACGTCGTCCACGGCGCGGACGTCGCCCCAGTGCCTGCTGACGTTCAGAAGTTGAATGGCGGACAATGCGACCCCCTGTCGCTTTGGGTTGGGTGGGGCACGGTACGGACCGGCACGGTGGATGCCGGGAATATGCTGACTGTTACATGCAGCCGCATGGGCTGTCGAAAAATGGCACTGTTATGGACAAGATATGTTTCACATATTTACAGTTTCACGTCAACATTCCGAAATTGTATGATTACTCAGTCATGCGGTCCGATATGGTGACGATGGTGTGGCGTATCGGTGGCGCCGGGCCGTGGCGGGCAGGGCCTTCCGCAGCGCGGATGGCGTGGGGCTGGCCGGGCCCGGCACAGTGCAGAAGCGGTACAGTCCCCTGACGCGTGGATACCGGAGGCCGCGTGCTCTGGCACGGGGCGCCGCCCGTTGCGGAGGAGATGCCGCAATGTTCGGCGGGGATCTTCATTCAGGGCGGGAAGCCGTGGCGAGGGGGGGCAGGTTGTTTTGCGTGGCCGTGAGGAGCGAGCTTTGGCAGCGGCGGTCACCGGGGGCTGGTGCGGGCCGTGTGCGGCTTCGTGCCCGATGGCTGACGCCCGGCAGTGCATGCGCCCATCGGTGATGGGCCGTCACTCCGTTGTGCCGCCATGGCCAGTCGGCGTTATTGTTCCGGGGTTACCGGCTGGCCGTCCACCCAGGCACCCAGCACGGGGATGTCCGCAACGGAGGCCACGCCCGTCGGCCCACCCCGCTCATCCAGCGGATCACGCCCCAGCGCCACCAGGTCGGCCAGCATGCCGGGCAGCAGGCGGCCCTTGTCCGCCTCTTCGAAGGCCGAGAAAGCCGCCTCGGTGGTGAACATGCGCAGGGCCTCTGCCATGGTCACCGACTGTTCGGCAAAGGGGTGGTTCACGGCGGCGGCCATGCCGCGCAGCGGGGTGTAGTTGGTCACCGGGCTGTCGGAGCCGCCGCACACGCGCACCCCGGCGTCGAGGATGGCCCGGTAGGGGTGCAGGCGGCGCATGCGGTGCGGCCCGAACAGCGAAGCCAGATGGGCCATGCGGTCATCGCCGAAGTAGGACTCCACGAAGGCGGGCTGCATGGACGCCACCACCCCGGCGCGGGCCATGCGGTCGATCTGGTCCCAGGTGGGCAGTTCGAAGTGCTCGATGCGGTGGCGACTGTCACTGCGCGGCTCCAGCCGCTGGGCGCGCTCCATGGCCCGCAGCACCTGATCGATGGCCCGCTCGGATTCGCAGTGCACGGCCACCTGCAATCCGCGCGCATGGGCGGACAGCACGAAGTCGTCCATCTCCTGCTGGGAGTACAGCAGGGTGCCGTCGTTGCCGGGGTCGTCACTGTAGGGTTCGAACAGCGCGGCGGTGCGGGCGTCCAGTTCGCCGTCGGCGCAAATGCACCCGCCCACGCGGGGCAGGGCCAGTTGTTCCACTTCGGCCAGGTCCATGCTCTGGTTCCAGCACACCACGCGCAGCGGCAGGCGCGTGGCGTTGTCCAGCAGCACGGGCGAGCCGCCGGGGGTCAGCTCTCCCCCTTCCATGGAATGCACGGTGGTGATGCCCACCCGCAGGGCCGACCGGGCGGCCACCAGGGCGGCGGCGTCCAGATGGGGGCGGTCCATGGAGCGCAGGATGGCCGGAAAGACCCAGGTGAGAATGCCGGGGTCGCGCACCACGCCGGTGAAGGGCGCGGTGCCGCGCCCACCTTCGGTATCCGCGCCGGGCAGCCCGCGCGGCACCGCCAGTTGCCGCAGCGCCGGGGTATTCATGATGCAGCGGTGGCAGGTGGCGTGCATCAGCAGCACGGCCCGGCCCGGCGCTACGGAATCCAGTTCCGCCTTGGTGGGCATGCGCCGCTCCGCAAGGTCCAGTTCCTCCAGCCGGAAGCCGTAGACCATGGCGCCGAAGGGCGCGTTACGGACGGCGTCGGCCACCATGTCCAGCACGTCGCCAAGGGTTTCCGCCACGGAAAGGTCCATGCCCAGGTCCATGATGCCGGTAAGCAGCAGGTGCGAATGGCAGTCGATGAAGCCGGGCAGCACAGTGGCCCCGCCCATGTCGGTGCGGACGAAGCCCCGGTCGGCAAAGGGAGCCAGTTCCGCCGCGCGGCCCACGGCCACGATGCGCCCGCCCTCCACGGCCATGGCATCGGGCAGATCTGCGCCGCGCGACGTGGCCGGGGCCAGCGGATCGCGGAAGCGGGCGTTGACCAGCAGGCGCGCGCCGCCTTGCGCGGCATCGTGATGCGGCGGGCGCACGGCGGCCATGGTTAGGCTTCGCCTCCGCACCCGCAGCCGCAATGGTCGCCGCAGCCGTCCTCGCTGTCGTCTTCGCCGGGCAGGCCGTCCAGCCCGTCAAAGGTCAGCAGGGGGTGGTACAGGTCGGGCCTGCGGTCGCGGAACAGCCCCCACCCGGCGCGTTCCGCGCGGATGGCCTCGAAGTCGAAGGCCGCCGTCAGCACGCATTCCTCGCTGCGGCCTGCCTGTTGCACGATTTCGCCCTGCGGCCCGGCGATGAACGACGAACCGTAGAAGGTCATGGAAAAGCCCTTGCCGAACTCCTCGCCCACCCGGTTGGACGCCACCAGCGGCATCATGTTGGCGGCGGCGTGGCCCTGCATGGTGCGGGTCCAGTGGCCGGACGAATCGCACGCCGGTTCTGCGGGTTCGGAGCCGATGGCCGTGGGGTAGAGCAGCACGTCCGCGCCCAGCAGGGCCATGGACCGCGCGCACTCCGGAAACCACTGGTCCCAGCACACCCCCACGCCCACGGTGCCGTACCGGGTGCGCCACACGCGAAAGCCGGTGTCGCCGGGGCTGAAGTAGAACTTCTCCTCGTAGCCGGGCCCCTGCGGAATGTGCGACTTGCGGTACAGGCCCATCACCCTGCCGTCGGCGTCGATCATGGCCAGCGAATTGTAGTAGACTTGGTTGGAACGCTCGAAGAAGCTGACGGGGATGACCACGCCCAGTTCGGCGGCCAGGGCCGACATGCGGCGTACCGCCGGGCTTTCGTCGAGGGGGCGCGCCAGCGCGAAGTGCTCGGGCAGTTCGTCCTTGCAGAAATACGGGCCGGAAAACAGCTCCTGCGGCAGCACGATGTGCGCGCCCATGGCGGCAGCCTCGCGCACCAGTTCGCAGACGCGGTCGATGTTGCGGGATTCGTTGTCGGTGCAGGCCATCTGGGTGGCGGCGACGATGACTTCGGCCATATGTGGTCCTCCGGGGCGGATTCTGCGTTGCGGGCGCGCGGCGTTGTGCCGTCTGCGCCGGGTTGGGGGCGCCGCGTGCGCCGGAAATGCCCGGCAATGTGCATGCGGCAATGTGCATGCGATGGGGGCGACGTGGGACAGGCGCAAAGGTGCGCGCCGGTCCGAACCTAGACCCCGATGGGGCGCGCTTCAAACAAAAAAACGGGGTGCGGGCCAGCGAGCGCCGGGCAAGGGGCGCATTCCGGCGGTCAGCCGTCCGGAACCATGAACAATGATGCCCGATTTAGGCGAATCTGGAAATATCCGGGTGCGCCCGAGCTGAACGTGCCGCCGTCTTCCTTGCTTCCTTCCTTGCGTCCTTGCTCGCGTACGGCCTGCCTGCGTCTCTCCACTCCTTTCCGCATTCCCCCTCAGTTGGGGGGTTGCCCGTCCGGGGCCGGTACTCTAGAAGGGGCCGGAGAAAACGGCGGCCACCGCCGTGGCATCGGCACGGATATGAATGGCCCGACTGGGCCAGACCGGATGCTGCCAGATCGGATGCGGCCAGACCGGCTGCGTGCGATCCGACTGCATGCGCGGACGCGGCCAGCCCGCCTGCCGCGCCTCACGCCCGATGCCCTCCATGCCCCATGCCCGCCAGAACGTACGCCTGCCTGCGCCAGCGCCGCGCAGGCACAGGAGGATACAGCAATGGAACGCACGTCGCCACCCCTGCCCCCCAATTTTGCCCCCGTGCGGTTGCCGGTGCGCGCCCCTGTCTGCGACGGGCTGCGCATGCCCGCCGAATGGTCCCCCCACGCGGGATGCTGGATGGCCTGGCCCTGCCCGGACCCCCTGCTGGAGGACGCGCTGGACACGGTGCGCACCTCCTTTGCCGGGGTGGTGCGGGCCATCGCCCGCTTCGAGCCGGTGACCCTGCTGGCCAGGCCGCAGGACGCCGAGGTGGCCGCCGCGCTGTGCGGCCCCGGCGTGCAGGTGGTGCCCGCGCCCATCACGGATGCCTGGATGCGCGACTTCGGCCCGACCTTCGTGGTGGACGGCGCGGGCGGCGTTGCGGGCGTGGACTGGATGTTCAATTCGTGGGGGCACACCTACGACGAACCCACCCACGACGACGACGTGGCCCAGCTCATCCTGTCGCGCCTCGGCATGCGGCGCTACGCCGCGCCGTTCATCCTGGAGGGCGGGTCCATCCACGTGGACGGGCAGGGCACCCTGATGACCACGGAGCAGTGCCTGCTGGACCCGCGCCGCAACGCGGGCATGACCAAGGCCGACTTCGAGGAACTGTTCGCCGCGTACCTTGGCGTGCGCAAGGTGATCTGGCTGGGCGAAGGGCTGGAGGGCGACGATACCCACGGGCACGTGGACATCGTCTCCTGCTTCGCAAGGCCGGGCGTGGCGCTGCTGCACCGCTGCGACGATCCGGAGGATCCCAACCACGCGGTGTACCGGGATAACCTGCGCCGGTTGCAACTGGCCACCGACGCCGACGGCAAGCCGTTGGAGATCATCACCATCGCCCAGCCCAACCACGCGGAGCATGGCGGCAAGCGGATGGACCTTTCGTACATCAACTTCTACGTGGCCAACGGGGGCATCGTCATGTCCGCCTTTGGCGCGCCGGGTGGAGGGGCGGACACACAGGCCGCGCTGGACAGGGCCGCCTTAGAGACCTTGCGCCGGGTCTTTCCGGAGCGCGAGGTGGTGCAGGTGCACTCGCTGGACATCTTCCGGGGCGGCGGCGGCATCCACTGCATCACCCAGCAGCAGCCCGTGGGCAGGCCCTTGCCCCCGTTCTGATTCCCGTCGCCGGGAGTTCGCTGTTCCGGTTCCGTCGGCCCGTGGCACCTGCTGCGGGCCGACATGCGTTTGCGGCACGGAGCAGGCGGCAACTGCGGCGACATGCGGCTACGGGCGGCGACATGCGGCTACGGGCGGCGACATGCGGCTACGGGCGGCGACATGCGGCTACGGGCGGCGACATGCGGCTACGGGCGGCGACATGCGGCTACGGGCGGCGACATGCGGCTACGGGCGGCGACATGCGGCTACGGGCGGGAAATGCTCGGGGAATGCGGGCTGCTCAGTCGCGCTTCTTCCGGAACAGGCGCAGCGGATTGGGGATGCGGCCACGAGGGGAAGGCGTGGCCGTGTCGTCCGGGGTGCGGGCGGCGCCACCCGCACGGGGGGCATGGGGGTGCGGCGGAATGCCGCCATGCTGCGGTCCTGCGGGGGCATGGTGTTCGTCGCTATCCGGGTGGGCGTCGTCACGGAAGGGCATGGCCCTGGCCACCGAAGTGGCCATGTCCCCCGCCTTGTGGACCACACCGCCTACCCCATGCACCGTGGCCCGCGCGCCCTTGCGTACCGCGTCGGCGGTGCGGCGGGCGGTGCCCTCGATCCCCGATCGGATGCCGGAAGCCACGCCCCCCATGGCCGCCTTGACCACGGCGCGCACCAGCCCGGCGGTCATGCGGCCCAGCAGGGCCGCCGATTCCCGGTAGGGGTTAGGGCGCGCCGGGCAGCCGGGCAGCACCGGCGACAGCATGTTGCGGGTGACGATGCCCACCCGCAGGGCCAGCAGGGCGTTGGCGGAACCATCCACCAGCGCCGCGGCCAGCAGGGTGCCCATGTGCGAGGCCCCCGGCACCGAGGCCAGCGGCGATGCCGTCAGCAGCGGGCCCAGCAGGGCATGGACGTGCTCCTCCAGTCCGGCCTCTTCCAGCGCGCCCGCCGCCAGCGCCGTGCCCGCCACGTTGATGTACAGGCGCACCATGTCGCGCGGGTGGGGCCGCTGGTCGTAGATGGACGACACGCGCCACACCAGCCGCGCCAGCAATACCAGCACGATGAGGGTGTCCAACCTGCCGTTGCGGGCCACCGCCGTGGAGAGGAAGATGCGCGATGCCGTGCGCTTGGTTTCGCGCAGGGCGGCGGCATCCAGCGCGCGCAGCAGGACGGCGGCTTCCGCAGTTTCCGGGGCAAGGCCCGGAGCAGGGCTGGTGTGCGCCGCCGTGAAGGCGGGAGCGCTCGCCATGTGGGCAAGGCCGCCTTCGCGCAGGTGCGGGTTGCTCCGCAGGCGTGCGGTCAGGCGGCGCAGATAGTCGTGCAGTTCATCCGGCGTGGGGTTCTGCGGCTGGACCAGCGGACGGGGCCGCAGGAACCAGGTGGCCCCCAGCCAGCTCAGCGCGGTGAAGTACGCGGCCATGCCGCTCCAGAACACCGCCTGGCCCAGCAGCGGATGGATGCGCGCGGCCATGTCGGACAGGGTAAGCACCTGCCCGCCGATGAATATGAACAGGCTGGCGCACAAGACTGCCACGAACAGGAACAGGGCACGGGGGACGAACTGGTGCATGGGACTCCTTGCTGCGTGGGGACTGATGCCAGACGGGCCAGACGGGCCGGACGGGCCAGACGGGCCAGACGGGCCAGACGGGCCGGACGAACCGGCGGACCGGTTGGGCGAGACTGCCGGGTCGGGCGGGCCTGCCAGAGCGGTCGGGACTGCCAAAACGGGCGGAACGGGCGGTCGCGATGCGGCTCCGCACGGGCATCAACCGACAGGAACCGGCCACGGTCGAAACGTGATCGGAACGGAGCCGATACCGTCGGGCCGTTTCCTTTAGGTGCGACAGCAAGTGAGTGTCGTCAACCCCGCGAGCGGGAACAACCGGCTGGCGGCGCGGGGACGACATGGGGACGATATGGGAACGACATGGGGAAGGACATGGGGTAGGTGTGTCCGGCTGCGCAGCAGAAGGGGAGACATACCCGGCTGACGTGTCCGGGTGACATGTCCGGCTGACGTGTCCGGCATGTCTGGACGCCGGGCGGAGCGGGCATTCCGGCAGGAGGGCGGGAAAATTGGGAGCAATGCAAGGCGCATGGCCGGTAAGGCAGCATGCCAGGAAGGGCGGCCAGCCCCGCAGGCTATTTGCCGTCCGGCACCTTGTCCTCGAACTGGCGGACCGGCCACGGCAGTACCGTGGCCGCGCTTTCCACGGCACACCGCTCCACGGTGGCGAACCATGCCCGAAAGCGGTCCATGGCCTCGCGTCCGGCGGACGTCAGCCGGTACCCTTCGCGGTTGCTGCCCGCCTTCTCCACCAGACGCAGGCCCAGGGCCGTTTCGGTCTGTTTCAGCTTGCCCCACGCGGCACGGTACGACATGCCCAGCGCCTCTGCCGCCTTTTTCAGCGAACCGTGCTCGTCGATGGCCAGCAGCAGCATGGCCCGGCCCATGCCGAAGACCATCTCGCCATCCTCTTCCAGCCACAGGTGCAGGCGAACGGTTGGGCGAGGGGCGGCAGCCGGGGCTGGGCGAAGGGGAGGGGTGTTCATGCGCGTGTTCCGTGTAGGTGGTGAAACCGCCGCCGGTGCGGCCAAAACGGTGCGGTGATCCCGCGCGGGTCACGCCCTGCATGGTTCGCGTGACTGGCGAGGGTATGTGCTGATCCAAGCATACCTGCTCATAATGACATAATCGAGGGGCGATGAAAACCGGCCTTGGCCGGTCCGGTTTGTCGGTTTACACCCGCTGCCCCATCGGCGGATACGCCCGCGGCATCGCCACAGCTCCACTGCCGTCCCGCCGCTGTCCCTCCAATGTCAGGCCGCTGTCCCTCCAGCGTCAGGCTGACATTGGGCTGACGTTGGGCCGAGGTTGGGCCGAGGTTCCCCCTCTGCCGTCCGTGGGATGCGCCGTGCGAGACCACCCGTCGCCGTGCGGCAGCCTCCGGTTGCCACGGAAAGCGCCGACCGGGTGTCCGGTCGGCGCTGGTGGGCAGTGGTGACCATACGGTGCGGGCCGTACGGTGCATACGCGTCGTCAGGCTACTTCTTCTTGGGAGCGGCGTCCTTCTTGGCCTGCGCGCTCATGTGGCAGGGACGGCAGCCCGAGAATTCGGGATTGTCCTTGGCCATCTGCTTGTGGCAGCCGTAGCAGGAACGGTCGGTGTCCTTGGCGTGGTACGCCACGAACATGCTCATGGTGTCACGCTCGCGCGGGCCGGGGGTGGCATGGCAGTCGTTGTTGGTGCACGAGGCAAAGGGCTTCGCGGGGTCGGGCGTGTCGTGGTGACACTGCTCGCACGCAACGTCCTTGTGGGTGGTGTGGTTGAACTTCACGTGCATCCGCTTGGAGGTGCCGTGCTTCAGCTCTATGGCCTTCTTCGGGGCCTTGGCGGCGTCTCCGGCGTCTGCCGCCAGGGACGTGCCTGCCACGAGAAGGGTCAGTGCAAACAGGGAGATGACCAGGTATTTCATCAAGGTGCTCCTGTTCAATACATATTCCAGAAGGAAGGTCTGAGCGGGCGCAACTTCTTGCGCGCCGCGACCATGTCCAGATGCATCATGCCCAGGGCCAGGGCGTCCAGATTGGGGACGGCCTCGCGTTCCCGCAGGTCCACGGTGGGACAATAGGTGTTGCACTTGGTGCACCAGTCCAGCCGTTCGCCTCGGGCGGCCTCGGTTTCGCGCAGCATTTCCATGGTGCCGCTGGCCTCCTTTCCGCACGAGGGGCAGGCCCCCCGCAGGAACTTCCAGCCAGTTCCGCATTGCGAACAATGCAGATGCTTCTTGCCGCCGCCACCGGCCAGGTAGGCGTTCCTTTCGTCCAGCATGGGCTTGTCCAGCCAGGCGATGGTGGGAAAGGCGCCGCACACCGGGCAGTAGCCCTGCTGCCATGCCCCGTCCTTGTCCCAGGGGGTTTCCCCGTCTTCGGGCAGGGCGTTGGCAACCATGGCATGCAGCACCGGCGACAGCACGAAGCCGGTGACGAACGCAAGCACCTCCGGATCCACGCCGCCATCACTGGCGATGGATTCGATGGACCTGCCCGCCACCACGGCCTCGGCCAGGGCGTCGCGGCTGTCATTGGAGTCCATTGGGGCTTCCGTCGGGGTTTCCACCGGGCGCAGGAAGAACGCCCGCAACGCTTTCGCGTGCGGCGCCACCGCTTCTATGGTGGTCAGAAGCGGCAACAGTTCTTCCGCCGCCTGGCGCATGGGCCCGGCTGCGCCGGACAGGGAAACGCCCGCCAGCAGGGATACCCCCTGCTGGGCGCGGTCCCACTGGAGTTCCGGCAGGCGCAGGCCCGCCTGGCGCACGGACTCCGCCAGTTTTCCGGCCAGCGCGTCGCCGGCGGAAAGCAGGGGTTCGAAGGCCCGCAGCACGGGTTCAAGGACAGGACGACGGGCGGTGACATCAGCCAGCGTATCCGCGACACTTTGGTGTTTGGCGGCCATGAATGCTCCACGAGAACCGGAGGCCGGGGCCTCCATCAAAGGGTGAACGCGGCGCGCAGGGCGCCCGCAAGCCTGCTACATGAAACCGGCGTACTCGTAGTAATGCTCTTTTTCTTCCGCCAGCAGGTAGATGACGCTCACGTCTTCCATGTCCACCAGATGGGCCTTGGGAAAGCGTTCCTTGGCGAACGCAAGGCGCTTCTGCGCAACGGCCAGTATTTCCTCGCGCTCGCCGAAGACCATGGTGCCGGTGGGGCAGGTCTTCACGCAGATGGGCTGCATGCCCGCGGAAACGCGGTCGAAGCACATGTCGCACTTGGTGATGCGCTTGGTCTTGGGGTCGATGCGGGGGATGTTGTACGGACAGGCCTCGGCAACCGCCTTGGCGTCGGCCGGGCTGAGCTTGGCCGACTTTTCGGTGGCCAGCACGGCGCCGGTCTTCTTGTCCTTGATCATGGCGCCGGGCACGGCCATGTCGGCCACGTCCACGCACACCGGGGTCACGCAGTGGCGGCACTGGTCGGGGAAGAAGTTCCAGACCACAACGCCTTCCTTGGTCAGCCGCTCGTTGAAGCGGACGATCTTGAGGTTGTTGGGGTTGAGGTCCGGCGGATTCTGGTGCGAACCGCGCTGCTTGGTCTCGTTGGCGGGCAGGTCGTGCCATTCCTTGCAGGCCAGCTGGCAGCCGCGACATGCCGTGCATCGGGTTGTATCAACTAAAAATGCCTTGGGCATCGTAGTGCTCCTTGGAGGGGGCGCGCCCCGCGGCGGGGCGCGCCCTGTTCCGGTTAGGCTATTTCGGTCAGCTTGTCGGCCTTGCGCAAGTTGACGAGACAGGCCTTGCTTTCGGGAATGGTGGTGTTCGGGTCGTACGCGCCGACGGTAAGGCGGTTGGTGGAGTCACCGCACTTGGGCGTGGTCCAGCCGTAGGCGAAAGGCATGCCCACGAGGTGCACCGTCTTGCCCAGGATGGTGAAGGGCCGGATGCGCACGGTGACCATGGCAATGGCCTCCACGCGCCCGCGCGCACTTTCCACGATCACGCCGTCGCCGTTGTTGATGCCCTTTTCCTTGGCCAGTTCGTGGCTCATCTCAATGTAGAGCTGAGGCTCGGTTTCCAGCAGGTTGGGCACGTTGCGCGTTTCGCCGCCGCCGCACCAGTGTTCCGTCAGGCTGTAGGTGGTGAGCACGTACGGGTAGTTGGGGTCGGCCGCCTTGGCCATCTGGTCCATGTCCGAGGTGTGGAACTTGTACACCGGGCTGGACAGCTGCTTGGAGAACGGGTGGCTGTCCAGCGGGGTTTCCGCGGGTTCGTAGTGCTCGGGGAAGGGACCGTCCACGCGGCCGGTGCCGTAGAACTGGGCCAGGCCGTCCTTGGTCATGATGAAGGGCAGCTTGCCCTTTTCCTTGTCGGCCATGGGCGGCCACGGGCCGTCGGGCACGTCGCCGATCCACTTGGAGCCGTCCCATTCGATGACGGCCTTCTTGGGGTTGAACGGCTTGCCGTTCACGTCCACCGAGGCGCGGTTGTACAGCACGCGGCGGTTCACCGGCCAACACCACGACCAGTTGGGGAACAGGCCGATGTTGGCCTGCATGGGCGTCTGGCTGGCGTCGCGCTTCTTGGACTTGTTGCCGGCTTCTTCGGTGAAGCTGCCCGCGTAGACCCAGTTCAGCGACGAGGTGGAACCGTCGTCCTTCAGCTGGGCAAAGGCGGGCACCAGCTGGCCGCGCTTGTATTCCTTGTCGCCGATCTTGGTATCTGCCCAGAAGAAGCCGTTGATGCGGCGGGTCCATTCCTCGGGGTCGTACTTTTCGGTCCAGTGCATCTTCAGCAGGGGCTCGGGCAGGATGCCGCCTTCCTTCCTGTACAGGTCGCGGATCTTGTTGATCAGCGGCACGAAGATGTCGGCGAAGTTGCGGGCCTGTCCGGCAGGCTCCACCGCCTTGTCGAACCACTGCAACCAGCGGCCGCTGTTGCTGATGGTGCCCGCCTTTTCGATGCGGTGGGCGGACGGCAGCAGGAACACCTCGGTCTTCTTGGTCTTGGGATCAACGCCGGGGCGTTTCCAGTTGTCCGTGGTTTCCGAGTTGTGCAGTTCGGAGCAGACCAGCCAGTCCAGCTTGTCCAGCGCCGCGCGCATCTTGTTGGTGTTGGAGAAGCTGTTCATCGGGTTGACCCCGAAGATGAACCCGCCCTTGATCTTGCCATGGTACATCTTGTCCATGACGTACATGTACGAGCAGTCTTCGCCGGGTTCGAGCTTCGGCAGGTATTCGTAGCAGAAGTCGTTTTCAGGCGTGGCCGCGTCGCCGTACCAGCCCTTCAGCAGGCTGGCCACGTACTTGGGACGGTTGCTCCACCAGTTGGCGCTGTTCTTCACCGTGGTGACCGGGGTGTTGGCCTTGTTGTAGTCGGCCAGGGTCTGCCAGGTGGACACGGGCAGGTTGTGGTAGCCCGGCAGCGAGCTGTACAGCAGGCCGTGGTCGGTGGAACCCTGCACGTTGGGTTCGCCGCGCAGGGCGTTGATGCCGCCGCCCGCGATGCCGATGTTGCCCAGCAGCAGCTGGATGAGCGACGAGGCGCGGATGTTCTGCACGCCCACGGTGTGCTGGGTCCAGCCCAGGGCGTACATGATGGTGCCCGCCTTGTCCGGCTTGCCGGTGGCGCAGAACGCATCGTACACGCGCAGCAGGTTTTCCTCGGACACGCCGGTGACGTCGGAGACGTTCTTCAGCGTGTAGCGCGAGTAGTGCTTCTTCATCAGGTTGAAGACGCAGCGCTCGTTCTTGAGGGTTTCGTCGATGACCGGGCCGCCGTCGGGACCCTTTTCGAAGGCCCACTTGGACTGGTCGTACTTGCGGGTCTTGGGGTCGTACCCGCTGAAGAGGCCGTCGTTGAACTCGTAGTCCTTGCCGACGACAAAGGCGAAGTTGGTGTAGTTGAAGACGTACTCCTTGAAAAAGAGTTCCTTTTCAAGGATGTAGTTGATCATGCCGCCCAGGAAGGGGATGTCCGTGCCCGAACGCAGGGGCACGTGGAAATCGCAGCGTGCCGAGGTGCGGGAGAACTTGGGGTCCACGTGCATGAGCACGGCGCCGTTTTCCTTGGCGCGCATGACCCACTTGAAGGCGACAGGATGGTGTTCCGCGGCATTGCTGCCGATAATAAGCACTGCATCGCTATTCTTGATATCGATCCAGTGGTTCGTCATAGCCCCGCGACCGAACGACTCTGCCAGAGCCGCAACAGTGGGACTGTGTCAGACCCGGGCCTGGTGGTCCATTTGGACCATACCCAGGCTTCGTATGGCTTGATGGATGACGGCGCATTCCTCGTTGGAGGCGTGCGAGGTACCCATCATGAAAAGCGAATCCACGCGGTTGACGGTCTGGCCCTTTTCGTTCTTGAGGACCATGTCCTTGTCGCGGGCGTCCTTAACGCGGCGCGCGATCTGGTTCAGGGTCCAGTCCCAGTCCTTCTCCACCCACTTGTCGCTGTGCGGAGCGCGGTACAGCGGCTTCGTCAGGCGATGCGGGTTGGTGTACATGGAGAAGAGGGCCGCGCCCTTGGCGCACAGCGCCCCTTCGTTCACCGGAAAGTCCGGGTCGCCTTCGGTCGAAACGAGCTTGCCGTTGCGCACGTAAGCGATGATCTGACAACAGACGGAACAGAAGGGGCAGACGCTGCCCACTTCCTTTGCGCCTTCGATCTTGAGCTTGCTGGCATACGCCTGCGCTTCAGCAAGATCGAACCCAAGCTGGCCGAGCGAGAGGCCGACAGCGCTCACGCTCATGAGCTTGAGAAAACTCCGCCGCGTAGTGTTCATGTTCCACTCCTTGTTAAAACCCCTCACAAGTCCGGAGGGTCGGTGGACCCTCCAAGCAGAATCCGCGAAACCGTGCGCGCGGTCGCGCGCGTCCCCCCGCAGATGGAGGGGATACGACACGATGCCGCCGGGCGTGCACGGGAATGGGCGCCGTCGCGGTTCCGCAGGTTGGCGGGGCGGTCAGGCGGGCCTGCTGGCGCCGCGAGACCGGTACGACCCTTGGTCCTGCCGGAGAAGATGGCCTGATGGCACCTTCGCATCGTATCTTTTGGGGGCACCTTAACAGGGTTTGTGGTGAAAACAAGAAAATATTAATAGAAAACAGTGAGTTAAACACAGCATATGCGCAGGCTTTGTCACAGCGTGGCACAGGCGCAGTGTGTCTTGTGGTTATTTACGGTTATTTTTGGTTTGTTGTGCGGTTTTGCATGGTGCCGCCTTCAAGTGCTGAAAATGCAGATGGTTGCGCGACCAACCCGGAGGATGGAGCGCGCAGTCGAGCATGCGGCGGGAGTTGGTGGTCGATCTGGTGGTCAGGTCTTGTGGTCGGAAGCTGGGACGGTGAACCTTACCATGCAAGAGCGCCCCGGGCGTGCATGGCGGACGGTGCCGCCAGCAGCGCGGGGCGCTGGAGTGGTGATGTTGCTCTGCGTGCTGGCCTTGTGTCGAGCGGTGCCGCATGCGCGAGCGGCCCGGACATGTGCCGCCGCTCGCGTGGGATCGGGCCGGTCGCGTGGGATCGGGCCGGTCACGTGGGATCGGGCTGGTCGCGTGGGATCGGGCCGGTCGCGTGGTTGCCGCGTCAGGCTGAGGTTTTTGCGCCAGGTTCCTTGCCTGATCCGCCTGTTCGGGCGGGCCGCGTGGTGTCGTCCACGCCGCCCGGCAAGAAGCCCTTTTCCTGCAACAGCATGTCCAGGTGGGCCATGCCCAGCGGCAGCACCGAGGGCACGTCGCTGCTGCGGTGGCGCAGGTCGGCCGCCAGAATGTACCGGCGGCAGGAGGCGCAGGCCTCGGCGCGCTCGTCCTCGAACCCCTGCACGTAGCGCAGGGTGATGTTGTCCGGCTTGTCCACCCCGCAGAAGGGGCAGGCGGTGCGCTGGTGGCGCCAGGTGTGGTCGCACAGCGCGCAGACCAGCCAGCGCTGGCCTCCTTCACCGCGCAGCACCCCCAGCTTGGGGGCCGTGCCGCATACCGGGCAGTGGCCGTGGGTCCAGCCTTCGGCATGCGGGGCAAGGGAGGGCGCCACGGCACGCTGCACCCGGCGGGCGGCGGCAGTGGCCAGCTGCATGGCTACGAAGCCAACGGCGTCGGGCGAAAGTCCGGCACTGCGTGCCCATTCCTGGGCGGCGGCGATGCGCCCGGTCAGCGCCCATGCCGCCAGTTGGCGGGGCAGGGGGGGCTGGCTGGCGTCTTGCGGCGTGTCCTGCTTCCCGTCCGACGTCCCTTCCTTTGTCGGGGCCAGTTGCATCAGTCGGGCCAGTTCGCGCACGTCGTTTGCCACGGCGGGCAGCCCGGCGGCGATGGCCGGGGCCAGCAGGGCCAGGGCATGGGCCAGGAAGGCGTCATCCAGCGCGGGGCCGTCGGGCAGTTCATCGGCGGGCAGCAGGGCGCGGCCCTGCGCGAAAAGATCGGGTTCCACCCGCACCGGAGGCACGGGGACCGCACCGACGGGGTCGGCCATCTCCGCCAGTTCCGCCTGGGCCACGCTGAGTGCGCGGAACGCGGCGATGAGCGGCGCGTGTTCTGGGTGGCGGGCCAGCAGGCGGTCGAGGGTTTCGGAGGTGGTGCCGGAGAGGGAGGGGGCAGCGTCGGGCATGGGCATGTCCTTGGTATGCTGGCTGTGGGGGATGGCTGCACGTGCGGCGGCGCGTGCACCCGCGTACCTGCGCCGTGGCGGCGCCATCTCGCAAGGTGGCTGTAGGCCACATGGGGCGCGGCGTCCACCGGGTATCGGGTGGCGCTGCGACTGGCCGGGGTCGGGATCGTGCCCGGCCCGCACAGGATTCATCTGGGCCCGCGCGGGGTCCGCGCAAGGTGCGGGCGGTACCACGCGGGCTGCCGCATGGTGGCAGGCGGAAACGCGTCCTGCCTGCCACCTTTTTTGCGGGGGTTACACGCCCGCCGCGTACTTGTGGTACTTCAGCGGGTCGTCCGTCACGATGAAGATGACGCGCACGTCGTCGGCGTTCAGCGCCTGGGCCTTGGGCCACGTCTTCTTCAGGATGTCCACGCGCCGTCTGGCTTCCGCGAGCATGGCGTCACGCTCGCCAAAGACCATGGCCCCGGTGGGGCACGAGAGCACGCAGGCGGGGGTAAGCCCGCTGGTGATGCGGTCGAAGCACATGGTGCACTTGCGCATCACCTTGGTGTCCGGGTCCTGCCGGGGGATGTTGAAGGGACACACGCTCAGCGACATCTCGAAGTCGCTCTGGCTGGTGCCCTCGGTGTACACCACCGCGCCGGTGGCGTCGTCGTGGATCATCTCGTCGCCTTTCGCGCCCGCCAGACACGGCGGGTTCATGCAGTGGCGGCACATGTCCGAGAAGAAGTGCCAGTAGGTCTTGCCTTCCTTGGTTCTGCCGTCCTCGAAGCGCACCACCTTGAAGGTCTGGTGGCTGAAGTCCGGCGGGTTCTGGTAGGTGCCGGTCTGCTTGGTCCTGGTGCCGGGCAGGCCGTTCCATTGCTTGCAGGCCACCTGGCAACCCCGGCAGCCGGTGCAGCGGGAAACGTCGACGAGTATGGACTTTCCGTCAGCCATGACTCACCCCCTATACCTTGACCACGTTGACCATGAACGCCTTGTATTCCGGCGTCATGGAGTTGGCGTCGCCCACCGTGGGAGTGAGCAGGTTGGCACTGTCGCCGTTGTCGGCGGGGAAGCGCCAGCCGTAGTTGTAAGGCATGCCCACCTGATGCAGCGTCTTGCCGTTGACCAGGAAGGGACGGAAGCGCGGCGTGACCATGGCCACGCACTCCAGCTTGCCGCGTGCCGATTCCACGCGCACCTTGTCGCCGTTCTTGATGCCCTTTTCCTTGGCCAGTTCCTCGCTCATTTCCACGTACGCCTGGGGCATGGCCTCGGTAAGCCACGATTGCCAGCGGGTGAAGGCGCCGGTGCACCAGTGCTCGGTGGACGAGTAGGTGGTCATGACGATGGGGAAGCGCGCGTCGGCGCTGGCCACCATGTCCTTGTCGCTCTTGTACAGCAGGATGGCGGGGTTGTTCTGCTGCGGTGACATCAGGTTCTTGGCCAGCGGGCTTTCCAGCGGTTCGTAGTGTTCCGGGAAGGGGCCGTCGCCAAGACCCGGCCCGAACAGGGAGCTGACCCCGTCGGGCTTCATGATGAACGGCAGCTTGCCGCCTTCCGCCGCCAGCGGCGGCGGGGCGCCATCGGGCACGTCGCCCACCCACTTGCCGTCCTTCCATTCCAGCACGGCGCGCTTGGGGTTGTAGGGCTTTCCGCTGGGGTCGCACGAGGCGCGGTTGTACAGCACCCGGCGGTTCACCGGCCAGGCGAACGACCATTCCGGGTACAGGCCAAGGCCCGTGGGGTCTGCCTTGCCGCGCCGCTGCATCAGGTTCTTGCCATCCTGGGCAAAGCTGCCCGCGCAGATCCAGTTGCCCGACGAGGTGCTTCCGTCGGCCTGCAACAGGGCGAACGAGGGCACGCAGTCTCCCTTCTTGTACTGCTTGCCGCCGATTTCCACGTCGGCCAGGAAGTAGCCGTTGATGAGCTTGGCCACCTTCTCCGCGTCGTAGCCGCCCTTATCGGCCAGACCGTCGGAGGTCATGTTCAGGATGGGGTCGGGGAAGGTTCCGCCTTCCTTTTTGTACAGTTCCTTGAGCTTGTTCTGGATGCGGATGATGGCTTCACCCGCGTAGATGCAGTCGCCGGGGGCCTTGGTGGCCTCGTAGCGCCACTGTATCCAGCGGCCGCTGTTGGTCTGGCTGCCAGCCTTTTCGACGGAGGCAGAGGCGGGCAGCAGGAAGACCTCGGTTTTCACCTTGGCGGGGTCCATGCCCGGTCCCTTCCAGAATGACGCCGTCTCGTTGTCGAAGATGTTCAGGTGCACCATCCAGTCCAGCTTGGCGAAGGCGGCGCGCACCTTGTTCGAGTTGGGGATGCTGCACGCGGGGTTCTGCCCGAACACGGTCATGCCCTTGATCTTGCCCGCGTACATCACGTCGAACAGGGTCATGACCGAGTAGTCCTTGCCGTCGTCGGCCTTGGGCACCCAGGCGTAGCCGAACTCGTTGTCCTTGGTGGCGGCATCGCCATACCATGACTTCAGCAGGCTTATCGCGTACTTGCCGTAGTTGGACTGCCAGTTGACGGATTTGGCTTCCGTGGTCGAGGGGGTAAGCTTCTTGACGTACGATTCCAGCGTCTGCTGCGAGGTGCGCGGGGCCGAAAGATAGCCCGGCAGGTAGTGGTACAGCAGGGCGTGGTCCGTGGACCCCTGCACGTTGGGTTCGCCGCGCAGCGCGTTGACGCCGCCGCCGCACACCCCGATGTTGCCCAGCAGCAACTGGACGATGGCCAGGGCGCGGATGTTCTGCACCCCCACGGTGTGGTGGGTCTGCCCCAGGGCATACATGACGGTGCCCGCGCGGTCCTTGGTGCCGGTGGACGAGAACATCTCGTACACGGTCTTCAGGTCCTTTTCGGGCGTGCCGGTGATGGAAGAGACCTTCTTCAGGTCGTAGCGGGCGTAGTGCGCCTTCAGCAACTGGTAGACGCAACGCGGGTTCTTCAGCGTCTCGTCGCGCAGGATGATGCCACTGGCATCCTTCTGGTAGGACCAGGTGGCCTTGTCGTAGCCGCGCTTATCCGCGTCGTAGCCGGTGAACAGCCCGTCCTTGAAGCCGAACTTGCCGTCCACCAGGAACGGGGCGTTGGTGTAGTTGACCACGTAATCGTGGAATATCTTGTTGTTGTCGATGATGTACTTGATCATCCCGCCAAGGAAGGCGATGTCCGTGCCCGAGCGCAGGGGGGCGTAGAAATCGGCCTTGGACGAGGTGCGCGTGAAGCGCGGGTCCACGTGGATCAGCTTGGCGCCCCTTTCCTTGGCGCGCATCACCCACTTGAAGGATATGGGGTGGTTTTCGGCAGCGTTGCTGCCCTGAATGAGAATGCAATCACTGTGCTGGATGTCGATCCAGTGATTGGTCATCGCGCCGCGTCCGAACGACTCTGCCAGAGCCGGTACGGTGGGGCCGTGTCAGACCCGGGCCTGGTGGTCTATGTACACCAGGCCGAGAGACCGCGCCCAGGCGGTGATGCTCCAGCATTCCTCGTTGTCAAGGTTGGAACTGCCCATGTGGGCAAGGGTTTCCAGCCGGTTGACCACCTGTCCCGCCGCGTTCTGGGTGATGAAGGATTTGTCGCGCTCTTCCTTCATCAGCCGCGCGATGCGGTCGATGGCCCAGTCCCAGCTCTTTTCTTCCCACTTGTCCGAGTTGGGGGCGCGGTACATCACCTTGGTCAGGCGGTGTTCGTTGGCCTCGGTGGTCTGGAACATGCCCGCACCCTTGGCGCACAGCGAACCTTCGCTCACCGGGTGCTCGGGATCGCCCTCGATGTTGATGATCTTGCCGGTCTTCTCGTCGGTGGCGCAGATCAGGCCGCACCCCACCGAACAGTAGCAGCACACAGACGTGGTCTGCCTGGCGCTTTTCAGGCGGTCGATCTTCTTGATCTCGTCCGCCCACGCCTCGATGGGCACGAGATCGACGCCCAGCCCGCACAGAGCGACACCCGCCCCAAGCACACAGGACATCTTCAGGAATTGTCGTCTTCGCATTCCGGCAACCTCCTTGGATCAAGCTGCGCGGTCCGGCCCCGTCGCGCCGGTTCGCACCCCTGCCGGAGGGGGCTGGCTGCGGCGGACCATGCGCCGTGTCCGCATGGTGAGTTTGGGCCAAGCGTAGCAGGTCTGTGAAGGGTGGTAATGATAAGTTCAATAAAATCAGCGGTTAGGCATAGCATATGCATTCGTTTTGGCACCACTCGCGCGTTATGTATGTTGCTTTTAGTTTGTTATGGTTGGTTTTGCGCCAATAATAGCCGTGTTGAGGTATTATTGGTTATCGAGTGTCGTAATATTGTGCCATTCCAACCGGCAATGATGATTCTTTTTGTGGTGAACGAGCGTTTACGTCAGGATGATGTGTACATACTCCGAGGTGTTAGCCGTGGTTTGAGTGCGCACTCACTACAACATCCCGTCATGTTTGAATTAACACGCGTTGTGCGTTGACCGTGACATGTCAGGGCTGATACATATGCACACTAGGAGTGCCTGCATACCCAGTCCGGCCATGCCCTTCTCTTTGCGTCCGAGGGGGCTCCACACACGACTGCGGCAACGCCGGAATGCTGCCTGTCCCTTCACGGGAGCAGAAGCACATGCAAGGTCACGAGCACGGTCTTTCGATTGTCCCGGTCCACGAAGCCGTGGGCATGATGCTGTGTCACGACATGACGCGCATCATCCCCGGCGTTGAAAAGGGGCCGGGGTTCCGCAAGGGGCACATCATCGCCCCAGGGGACATCCCCCTCCTTCTGCAAATGGGGAAGGAGCACGTCTACGCCCTGCGCCTTGGCGCGGGCCAACTGCATGAAGACGATGCCGCCATGCGTCTGGCGCGCCTTGTCGGCGGTGCGGGTGTGGCCCCGGAAGCCAGGTGCGAGGGGCGGGTCAACCTTGTCGCCGAACACGACGGGCTGTTGCGCGTCGATGTTCCCGCCCTTGGCCGTCTGAACGGCCTGGGCGAACTTGCCGTGTCCACGCTGCACGGCCTGTGCGCGGTGCGCGCGGGCCAGATGGTGGCGGGCATGCGCGTCATCCCCCTCATTGTCCACGAACAACTGCTGCACGAAGCGGAACACGCCCTTGCGGGTGCGCCCGTGGTTTCCGTGCTGCCCTTTCGCCGTGCCCGCGTGGGCATGGTGACCACCGGCAGCGAGGTGTTCCACGGTCGCATCCAGGACAAGTTCGGCCCCGTGGTGCGCCGCAAGTTTGCCGAACTCGGCAGCGAGGTGGTGCGCCAGGTGCTGGTGGCCGACGACCGTGACGCCACGGCCCGGGCCATCCGCGAACTGGTGGACGAGGGGGCGGACATGGTCGTCGTCACCGGCGGCATGTCCGTGGACCCCGACGACCAGACCCCGGCGGGCATCAGGGCCGCCGGGGCGCGCGTCGTCGCATACGGGGCCCCGGTGCTGCCGGGCTCCATGTTCATGCTGGCGTATCTCGGCGAGGTGCCCGTCATGGGCCTTCCCGGGTGTGTCATGTATCACCGGGCGTCGATCTTCGACCTCGTGGCGCCCCGGCTGCTGGCCGGGCTTGCCGTCACGCGGGAGGACATCATCGCGCTCGGTCATGGCGGCCTGTGCCTCGGCTGCCAGGAATGCCGGTATCCCGCCTGCCCGTTCGGCAAGGGCGCGTAGCCCCGCCGGACCGGCAGCACGGGAGGGGCGGCGGCCAGCCGCCCATGCAGGGAAGGGCGAATCACTCGCCCGCGACGGAAAGGGCGGCATGCCCGCCCGCGCAACATGCAACGGACAGATCCACGGAGGCCAGGCTCATGATCAACAAGCATTTCATCGTCAACGGCATACCCCGCAACCTTGTCGTCGATCCGGAAGCGACGCTGGCGGACGTGCTGCGCGGACAGTTGCTGCTCACCGGCGTCAAGGTGGGCTGCGGCGAAGGCCAGTGCGGCGCGTGCAGTGTCATCCTTGACGGCAAGGTGGTCCGCTCGTGCGCGTACAAGATGCGCCGCCTGCCCGACGGGGCCTCGGTGACCACCATCGAAGGCGTGGGCAGCCCCGACTGCCTGCACCCGCTGCAACTGGCGTGGACGGCCCACGGCGGCGCGCAGTGCGGCTTCTGCACGCCGGGCTTCATCGTTTCGGCCAGGCAGTTGCTGGAAGAAAACAAGAACCCCAGCCGCGACGACGTGCGCGACTGGTTCCAGAAGCACCGCAACGTCTGCCGCTGCACCGGCTACAAGCCTCTGGTCGATGCGGTCATGGACGCCGCCAAGGTGCTGCGCGGCGAGATGAGTGCCGACGACCTCTGCTTCAAGATTCCCGCCGATGGCCGCATCTGGGGATCGAAGTACCCCCGCCCCTCCGCCATTGCCAAGGTAACGGGCACCTGCGACTACGGTGCGGACCTTGGCCTGAAGATGCCCTCCGATGCGCTGCACCTTGCGTTGGTGCAGGCGGAAGTGTCGCACGCGAAAATCCTGTCCATCGACACCTCCGAAGCGATGAAGATGCCCGGCGTGCACAGCGTGCTCACCCACAAGGACGTCAAGGGCAAGAACCGCATCACCGGCCTGATCACCTTCCCCTCCAACAAGGGCGACGGCTGGGACCGGCCCATCCTGTGCGACGAGAAGGTGTTCCAGTACGGTGACGCCCTGGCTATCGTGTGCGCCGACAGCGAAAAGCACGCCCGCGCCGCCGCCGAAAAGGTGAAGGTGCAGCTGGAAGAACTGCCCGCCTACATGAGCGCCCCGGCGGCCATGGCTGAAGACGCCATGGAAATCCATCCCGGCACGCCCAACGTGTACTTCATCCAGAACATCGCCAAGGGCGCGGACACCAAGCCCGTCTTCGACGGGGCCGACGTGGTGGTGGAAGGCGACTACTACGTGGGCCGCCAGCCGCACCTGCCCATCGAGCCGGACGTGGGCTTTGCCTACACCGACGGCGAAGGGCGCCTGGTCATCCACTCCAAGTCCATCGGCCTGCACCTGCACCTGTACATGATCGCCCCCGGCCTTGGCATCGAGCCTGAAAAGATCGTCATGGTGCAGAACCCGGCGGGCGGCACCTTCGGCTACAAGTTCAGCCCCACCATGGAAGCCCTGGTGGGCGTGGCGGCCATGGCCACCGGGCGTCCGGTGCACCTGCGCTACAACTACCGCCAGCAGCAGAACTACACCGGCAAGCGTTCGCCGTTCTTCTTCAACGTGCGCTACGCCGCCGACAAGACCGGCAAGATCAAGGCCATGGAAACCGACTGGACCGTGGACCACGGCCCTTACTCCGAGTTCGGCGACCTTTTGACCCTGCGCGGCGCGCAGTTCGCCGGGGCGGGCTACGGCATCGAGAGCATCCGGGGCCAGGGCCGCACGGTGTGCACCAACCACGCCTGGGGTTCGGCCTTCCGCGGCTACGGCGCGCCGGAAAGCGAGTTCCCGTCCGAAGTGCTGATGGACGAACTGGCCGAAAAGCTGGGCATGGACCCGCTGGAACTGCGCTACATCAACGTGTACCGCAAGGGCGACACCAACCCCACCGGGCAGGATCCGGAAGTGTACAGCCTGCCGGAAATGATCGACATCCTGCGGCCCAAGTACAAGGCGGCGCTGGATGCGGCCAAGGCAGGTTCCACGGCGGCGGTCAAGAAGGGCGTGGGCGTTGCCGTGGGCGTGTACGGCTGCGGCCTTGACGGGCCGGACACCTCGGAATGCGATGCCGAACTGAACCCCGACGGCACCGTGACCATCTACAACTGCTGGGAAGACCACGGCCAGGGCGCGGACATGGGCACCCTGGGCACCGCCCACGAGGCGCTGCGTCCGCTGGGCATCGCCCCGCAGAACATCCGCCTGGTGCTCAACGACACCAGCAAGGCTCCCAACAGCGGCCCGGCGGGCGGCAGCCGGTCGCAGTACGTCACCGGCAACGCCGTGCGCGTGGCCTGCGAAAACCTGGTGGAAGCCATGCGCAAGCCCGGCGGCTTCCGCACCTACCAGGAAATGGTGGATGAAAAGATCGCCACCAAGCATCGCGGCGCCTGGACGGCGGCGGGCACCCACTGCGACGAAAACGCGCAGGGCAAGCCCTTCACCGCGTACATGTACGGCGTGTTCATGGCCGAAGTGACCGTGGAGGTCGCCACCGGCAAGACCACCGTGGACAAGCTGACCATGGTGGCCGACATCGGCAAGATCAACAACAAGCTGCTGGTTGACGGCCAGCTGTACGGCGGGTTGGCCCAGGGCATCGGCCTGGCCCTGTCCGAAGACTACGAAGACCTCAAGAAGCACGCCACCATGGCGGGCGCGGGCGTTCCGTACATCAAGGACATTCCCGACAACATCGAACTGATCTACGTGGAAACCCCGCGCGGCGACGGCCCGTTCGGCGCGTCGGGCGTGGGCGAACTGCCGCTCACCGTGCCGCATGCGGCCATCATCAACGGCATCCACAAGGCGTGCGGCGTGCGCATCCGTCACCTGCCCGCCCTGCCGGAAAAGGTGCTGGCGGGCCTGAAGGGCGCGTAAGACGCAAGGAAAACGGCCCCGGGGTGGACGCGCTCCGCCCCGGGGCATCATTTTCGGGGCCGTGCGGATGCCGCACGGTCCGCACGTGAGGCCAGCAGAGGGAGCACGGCATGGACCAGACCTCGCTGCGCGACTGGGAGTCGCGCTGCATACAGGAAGAACCGCCCCGCTGTCAGGCGGCGTGTCCGCTGCACGTGGACGCGCGCGCCTTTCTGGAACATGCGGCGCAAGGCCGCTGGCGCGAGGCGCGCGGCGTGCTGGAACGCACCATGCCCCTGCCCGGCGTGCTGGCCCGGCTGTGCGAGGCCCCGTGTGAGGCGGCCTGCCTGCGCCGGGAGGCGGGCGGCACCATTGCCGTGGGCGCGCTGGAGCGGGCCTGCGCCGCACTGTCCGTCCCGGCGGCGGACCCGCGCCCCCTGCCGGGGCGGGGACTGCGCGCCGCCGTGCTGGGCGGCGGTCTGGCCGCGCTGACCGTGGCCTGGGATCTGGCGAAGAAGGGCCACGCGGTGACCCTGGCCGGGTGGCTGGAAGACGGGGAAAAGCGTGGGGACGGGAGTGACGCCCCCGCCGGTGAGGCCGGTGAGGCCGGTGAGGCTGACGGGGCCGCACGGATGGCCGCCGCTGGCCGCCTTGCCGCCATCCCCCCGGACGTGTTGCCGCCGGATGCCCTGCGCAAGGAACTGGACAGGCTGGCCGGACTCAAGGTGCGCTTTGCCGCGCCCGTGGCCCCCACGGCGGCGGTGCTGGAAGAGATGCGCGCCGCGCACGGGGCGGTGTTCGTGGCGTGGAGCCCGGCGGCTGCACGCGCGTTGGGCCTGCCCGACCGCAGCCGGTGTGACGCGCTGACCCTGGCCCACCCTGATCTGCCCGGCGTGTTCTGCGGCGGCTGGCCCGCAGACGGCGTGGCAGGTGCGGCGCGCTGCATCGACGAGGCCGCAGATGGCCGCCATGCCGCCACGTCCATGGATCGCCACCTGACGGGTGTGTCGCTGTCGGCGGGCCGTGAACGGCAGGGACCGTTCGAAACGCGCTTGTTCACCAGCCTGGAAGGCGTGCAGGCGATGACGCCCGTGGCGCTGCCCGCGTTGCCGCCCGCAGGGCAGGGGGCAGGCGGCCTCGCGCCCGAAGCCGCCAAGGGGCCCGATACCCCCGACTTCCCGTATCGGGAAGAGGCGTCCCGTTGCCTGCAATGCCAGTGTCTGGAATGCGTCAAGGTGTGCCCGTATCTGGAAAAGTACGGTGAATACCCCAAAAAGCACGCCCGGCGCATCTACAACAACCTGGCCATCGTCAAGGGCGTGCATCAGGCCAACCGGTTCATCAATTCGTGCAGTCTGTGCGGGCTGTGCGGCACGGTGTGCCCCACGGGGTTCGACATGGCCCCGCTGTGCCACGAGGCGCGGCGCACACTGGTGCATGACGGCAAGATGCCGCCCTCCACCCACGAATTCGCGCTGGACGACATGGCCTTCAGCAACGGGCCGCATGCCGCGTTGCTGCGCGCCCCGGCAGGGGCACAGGCCTGCGCGTGGCTGTTCCTGCCCGGTTGCCAGCTTGCGGCGTCCGCGCCGGACAGGGTGGCGCAGGCGTGGGGTATTCTGGCCGACCGGCTGTCCGGTGGCACGGGTATTGCCCTGCGCTGCTGCGGGGCACCCGCGCTGTGGGCCGGGCGCGACGACCTGGCCGCTGCCGCCGCCGAGGAACTGCGTGACGGGTGGAACGCCATGGGACGCCCCACGCTGGTGGTGGGGTGCCCGTCCTGCGCCACCACGTTGCGCACGCTGCTGCCGGACCTGCCCCAGACCATGCTGTGGTCCGTGCTGGCGGAGTACGGCGTTGCCGGGCAGACGACGCCCGCACCGGAGGCGCTTACCCTGCACGACCCCTGCGCCGCGCGCGGGGACGAACGCCTGCGGACCACGGTGCGCGGACTGCTGGCCGCGCGCGGGGTGTCGGTGCACGAGCCGGACCTGACCGGACCACACACCGAATGCTGCGGCTACGGCGGCCTGATGGCCGAGGCCGACCCCGCCCTTGCCCGCACCGTCATCCAGCGCAGGGCCGATGCGTCGGACCTGCCCTTCGTCACCTACTGCGCCATGTGTCGCGACCGGCTGGCCGAAGCGGGCAGCCCCGCCAGCCACCTGCTGGACCTGCTGCTGCCCCCGTTGCCAGGCGGCAATCCGGACCCGGCGGCACCCGGCCCGCACATCACCGCCCGCCAGGAGAACCGCGCCCGGCTGCGCGACCGCCTGCTGCGCGAGGTTTACGGCGAAACCCCGCCCGATGCCGCGCCCGATGCCGTGCGGGAAGCGGCCCTGCGCATCGGGCCGGACATGCGCGTGGTCATGGAGCGGCGACGCATCCTTGACGACGACCTGCGCGGCGTGATCGCCGAGGCCGAACGTGCCGGGCGCTATTTCATCGACACCGATACCGGCATGCGTCTGGCCTGTTTGCGCCGGGTGCGCGTCACCCATTGGGTCGGGTACGAGCCCGAGCCCGGTGGCGCTGGGAATGGGGCAGGGGGCGATGCCGTGCCCGTCCACGCCATCCGGCAGGCCTATGCCCACCGCATGGTGTTGCCGCAGGGACCGCCCGCCGGAGGCTGGAAAGAGTCGCCCCATGAACCGGCCTATCTGCCCGCGTCGGGCAACTGGACCTGCGCCTGCGGCGGCGCGCCGCGCCCGCTGTCGGTGGAGCTGACCTACCTTGGCAGCACCTTCAACGTGCGGTTGCTGACCTGCCCGGACTGTGGGCAGGTGCTGGTGGACGAGGCCCTGGCGCTGGGCAAGATGCTGGAAGTGGAACAGTTGCTGGAGGACAAGTGACCGTGCCGTCCGGCCTTGATGCTGCGGCCTTCGTGCCGGGTGGAGCCGCCGCGCCTGCGGGGGATGCTGCCCTTGCCGGAGATAATGCCCCAGTCGCCGGGCCGCGCGGCCCGTGTGCCCCCCCGGCGCTGCGCGGTCCGTGGGAACCCTCGGCGCTGCGCGGTCCGTGGGAGCATCCGGCGCTGCGCGCGGTGGCCGGTGCCACGCTGCGCCCCGGCGGGGTGGCCCTGACCTGGCGCGGGTTGGAACTGGCGAGGCAATTGACGCTGTGGCCCCACAACGCGCGGGTGCTGGACCTGGGCTGCGGCCCCGGTGAAACCGTGGCCCTGCTGCGCGAAGGGGGCATGGCGGCGGTGGGGCTGGATATTTCCGCCAGCCTGCTGGCCGAGGCACTGGCACGGAATGGGCGAATGCCCCTTATTCGGGCCGATGCCGGGTGCGATGCCGGATGCGGTGCCGGATGCGGTGCGGGGGCCTCTGGGGGTGCTGCCCCCGGCCTGCCGCTGCGCACCGCCAGTCTTGATGGCGTGTTCTGCGAGTGCGTGCTCTCCGTGCTGCCGCAGCGCCAGGGCGTGCTGGCGGAACTGGCGCGGGTGCTGCGCCCCGGCGGGGTGCTGGTCTGGACCGACCTGTATGTGCGTCCGGGCCGTGCGGCTGACGTGTGGCGTGGCCCAGGCGGTTGCCCAAGCGGTTGGCCAGACGGCTGCGCGGAAAGTTGCGCGGACGGCGGCGAATCCCGGTGCTCCGGTCCGCAGCCCGGCGTCCTTTCCTGCCGGGCCGGGGCCATGTCGCGCGCGGGCATGGAAGCCATGCTACGCCGTGCCGGGTTCACGGTGCTGGCGTTCGAGGATCACAGCCGCCTGCTGGCGGAAATGGCGGGCAGGTTGCTGTTTGCCGGGGCCGACCCGGCGGAACTGTTCGGGTGCGGCGGCGCTGGCGGCGGGCGGCCCGGCTACGCGCTGCTGCTGGCCCGGCGCGACGATGCTGCATCACGGGAGTATGCGCCATGAGCGACGAAGCGTTCGGACGGGTACTGGCCCTTGGGGCCGCCGGGTACTGTTGCACCCAGATCATGGTCCGGCTGCTGCTGGACGTGCAGGGGCGCGATGCGTCCGGTGACGGGTTGGGCGACGGGCGAGACGCGGTGCGCGCCGCTGGCGGGCTGTGCCGGGGCTTCGGCCTGTCGGAAGGCACCTGCGGCATCCTGCTGGGCGGCTGCATGGCCATGGGCCTGTGCGCGGCCAAAGGCCACGTCGCAGAGGAACCCCACGAGGCGCTGGAGGCCATGACCACGGAATTTGCCGAATGGTTCCGCGAGCGCACCGCCCCCAGCGGAGGCATCTCCTGCGGGGCCATTCTGGGGGACAGTGGCGGAGGGCGGCCGGACTTCGGCAAGTGCCACGGCCTGCTGCTGGAGGCGCACGGCAAGATGTTCGAGGTGCTGGCGGCCTACGGCGTGGACCCCACGCAGCCGCGCGAGGGCTAGGCGGCATGGCCGGGCGCGGAAATTTTTCCGTGGATTGCGGCTGTTCCGTGGCCGGGCAGGCCGGGGGCGAGGCGGCGGCAACGGCGCATCGGCGGGTGCTGGCCCGCACCGCCAGCGTGTGCCCGGTATGCCTTGGCCCGGCCCCGGCGGAGCGGGTGGCCGTGGGCGATACGGTGCTGCTGGTCAAGCGTTGCCCGGAGCACGGCGAATTTTCCGCCCCGGTATGGCGGGGCGAGCCCGCCTTCACCGGCTGGGTGCGCCCCAAGATTCCCACCGCCCGGCGCGGCCCCGGCACGGAACGGGTGCTGGGTTGCCCCAATGATTGCGGACTGTGCCCGGACCACGGCCAGCACACCTGCACCCTGCTCATCGAAGTGACGCAGCGCTGCAACCTGCGCTGCCCGGTGTGCTTCGCGTCGGCAGGACAGAGTGGGGGGCTGGGCGGAGAGCCGGGCGGTGCACGGGGTGACGAGCGGCACGCGGGCGATGCCCGCGCATCCCTGCCCGGCGACGACCCCACCCTGGGCGAACTGGTGGCCCGGCTTGCCGTGCTGCGCCCGCGCGCGGGCGATGCCAACATCCAGCTTTCCGGCGGCGAACCCACCCTGCGCGACGACCTGCCGCAACTCGTCACCGCCGTGCGCGGGCTGGGCTATCCCTTCGTGCAACTGAATACCAACGGCCTGCGCCTTGCGCGAGAGGCGGGCTACGCCGCGCGCCTTGCCGCCGCAGGGCTGGATTCGGTGTTCCTGCAATTCGACGGGCCGGACGACGCGGCCACCGCCCGGCTGCGCGGCCTGCCCCTGCACGCGGACAAGGTGCGCGCCGTGGAGGCCTGCGCGGCGGCGGGGTTGGGCATTGTGCTGGTGTGCACGGTGGCGCGGGGCGTCAACGACCATTGCCTGGGCGACATCGTGCGCTTCGGCCTGGCGCGGGTGCCCGTGGTGCGCGGGGCGCATTTCCAGCCGGTGAGCTTCTTTGGCCGGTACGAGGGCTTCGGCGGGCCCGCTGGTTCTCCCGCTGATGCCGATGGACTGCGCGAGGCGGCCCGCATCACCCTGCCGGAGGTCATGCGCGCGGTGTGCGAGCAGACAGGGGGGCTGATTCCCTTGTCTCAGCTGCATCCGCCGGGATGCGAGCACGCCCAGTGCTCCTTCAGTGGCACGTTCATGGCCCACGAGGACGGCAGGCTGGAACCGGCGGGCGGGGCCTGCTGCGGGACTGGCGGCAATGGCGGGAGCGGGGGAAAGGGGACGCCGTCTGGCGGCATGGCCCCGGTCCCCATCCCTGCGGCGTTGGGCGCGGAGCGGGCGCGGGCCTTCGTGCGCCGCCAGTGGAGGGCGCCCGGTCCGGCTGCCGCCGGGGACGGCCCCGTCGGACCGGGCGGTCCCGTAGGACAGGGCGGTCCCGTCGGACAGGGCGGTCCCGTCGGACAGGGCGGACCGGGCGGACAGGGCGGACAGGGTGGCCTGGGCGATAAGGACGGTACGGACGGGGGCGTCCTCGCCACGCCGCCGCGCGACGACTTCGAGCGCTTCCTGGCGCG
This sequence comes from Nitratidesulfovibrio sp. SRB-5, assembly GCF_019931275.1. Taxonomy (NCBI): domain Bacteria; kingdom Pseudomonadati; phylum Thermodesulfobacteriota; class Desulfovibrionia; order Desulfovibrionales; family Desulfovibrionaceae; genus Nitratidesulfovibrio; species Nitratidesulfovibrio sp. SRB-5. Next base: position 1,491,996 of record NZ_JAIOTY010000002.1, read on the forward strand.
GGCCGGGCGGCGGTTCACCGTGTCGGGCATGGCCTTTCAGGATGCCTGGACCCTGGATACCGAACGGCTGCGCGGCTGCTGCATCCATGTGGCCGCACCCGACGGACGCATGGTGCCGTTCTGCGCGTGGAACCTGACCTCGACGAACGGCACGCCCCTGCACCGCAACGGCGCGCCGACCAGAACCGGCGTGGCGGGCGGCGGTGGCATCGGTTCCGGCGAAGGGGAGGGCGCATGACCCGGAACATCGCGTCCCCGGCATCGCCGGAAGACGGCGCGATCGCGCCGTGCCCCGCGTGTGCCGCGCCCACTGGGCATGGAGCATATGGGGAGCATGGGGCGCACGCAGGCGCCCCGCGCCCACGGCACGGGACGTGGCCCGGTCCCCGCTGGACCCGTGGCTGGCTGCGCGGCTGTCCATCCCACTCGGCACGCTTTCCCCGGCCACGGTGCGCGCCCGGCAGGACGATCTGCTGCGCAAGGCGGTGCGCCACGCTCTGGATGCGCCGTTCTACCGTGACAGGCTGGGTGGGCTGCCTTTGCCGCGCACGCTGGACGATCTCGCGGGCCTGCCCTTCACCATGCCCGACGACCTGTGCGAGGGGGGCGATGCCCTGCTGCGCGTGGCCGACGACGCCGTGGCCCGCATCGTCACCTTGCCCACATCGGGAAGTACGGGGGCGCCCAAGCGGCTGCGCTTCAGCGATGCGGACATCGAGCGCACCGTGGATTTCTTTGCCGTGGGCATGACCACCCTGTGCCGCCCCGGCGACGTGGTGGCCATCTTCATGCCCGGCCAGCGGCCCGACAGCGTGGGCGACCTGCTGGACAGGGGCCTGCGCCGCGCGGGCATACAGCCGGTGCTGCTGCCCCCGGCGGCCAGCGGGGCGGAACATGCCGCCCGGTTGGCGCAAACCGGGGCGCAGGTGTTCGTGGCAACGCCCACCCAGGCCCGCGCAATTGCCGACGCCGTGCTGGCGGGGCAAGGTCCTGCACCCCGTCCGCGCGCCTGCCTGCTGAGCGCGGAGGCCACCCCGCCGGAAACGGCGGACAGGGTACGCGCGGCCCTGGGCTGCGAGGTGTTCGACCACTGGGGCATGACCGAAACCGGCTACGGCGGCGGCGTGGAATGCGCCGCCCATCACGGCTTTCACCTGCGCGAGGCGGACATCCATGTGGAAATCGTCCACCCGCTCACCGGCGCGCCCCTGCCGGACGGCCAGACCGGCGAGGTGGTGGTGACCACCCTTGCCGCGGAAGCCATGGTGCTGCTGCGCTACCGCACGGGAGACGCGGCAGCCATGCTGCCCCCGCCGTGCCGTTGCGGCAGCCCGCTGCGGCGGCTGGGGCCGGTGCTGGGGCGCATTCGCCGTTACGGAAACCACTGGGACATCATCACCCTTGCCAAGGGGGCACGACCATGACGCAATTCTTTGGACAACTGGCCGACGCGCTGGAGCGCGACGGCGTTGCCGTGCTGGCCACCATCGTCACGGCGGAAGGTTCCGCCCCGCGCATGGCTGGGGCGCGGTTGTTCGTGCGGGGCGACGGCCAATCCTTCGAAGGAACCGTGGGCGGGGGCATTCTGGAAGCCCGCGTGCTGGATGCCTGCCGAACCGCCCTGGACGACGGGCTGGCCCGGCTGCTCACCTTCGACCTGTCCGCCGACGAGGCCGCCGGGTCGGACATGATCTGCGGGGGCAGGGTGCGGCTGTACGTGGAGCCGTTGCGCGTCGCAGCCTGTCCGCAACTGGCCCCGTTGCTGCGCGAAACGGACCGCCTGACCATGCAGGGGCGGCGTTGCGTGCTGGTGAACATGCTGCGGCCCGACGCCGCACCCGACTGCCGCCGCCTGCTTCTGGCGGGGGAGGGGGCAGCGGCAGAAGCCAACGGCGACCTGACCCTGGAGCCGACCACGCTGGCCGAACTGCGCGACGCCGTGGCCACGGCCAGCGGCCCGCTGTGCGTGGAGGCGGGCGGCCTGTCCCTGCTGGCAGACCCTGTGGCCTCGCCGGGGCGGGTGGTCATTGCCGGTGGCGGGCACGTGGGGCGGCAGGTGGCCCTGATGGCCTCGCTGGCAGGGTTCCGGGTCACCGTGCTGGATGACCGGCCAGATTTCGCCAAAGCCGATCGGTTGCCCGGCGCGGACGAGGTGCGCTGCGTCACCCTCGGCGGCGACTGGCTGGAGGGTGTGGGAATGCACGAGGACTGCTATGTGGTCATCGTCACGCGCGGGCACCGCAACGACGGCGAAGTGCTGGCCAGCGCCCTGCGCACGCCGGCCCGCTACGTGGGCATGATTGGCAGCCGCCGCAAGCGTGACGCCGTGTACCGCAGGCTGGAAGAGGCGGGCACCCCGCGCGCGGCCATCGAGCGGGTGCATTCGCCCATCGGGCTGGACATCGGCGCGGAAACGCCCGAGGAAATAGCCGTGAGCATCGTGGCGGAGCTGGTGCAGGCGCGAGCCGCCAGCCGGGTGCGCCGCTCCATTGCGCCCATGCAGGCCTGAAGCACTGCGGGGCTGGCATCGCCGCAAGGCGTGCCTGATCGTTGTCCGACACGGAGCAGGGAATGTCATCTGAAGCAATGGATGATTCGGCGGTTTCGATAGCGGGCGGTTCAGCAATCGAAAGTGTCGAATGAATTCCGAGGGAGAGGTAATGCAGGCAGTTGCAACCGGCGTGACTCCACCAGCGCTCTCTCGGTTCCTCCCGTACCCGGTCGTTGGCGTGGTGCTGGCTGCGGGCGCGTCGTCGCGCATGGCTCCGGACTTCAAGCCGTTGCTGGACCTGTGCGGCGCCACGGTGCTGGCCCGTTGCGTGGAGATGTTCCGGCAGGCGGGCGTGGCGGATGTGCTGGTGGTCACCGGGCATCGCGCGGACGAGGTGGCGGCGGAGGCCGCACGGCTGGGCGTGCCCACGGTGAACAACCCGGCCTGGCGCGAAGGAGGCATGTTCTCCTCGGTACGCGCGGGGCTGGAGGCTGTGGTCCGGCGCGGCGGAGAAGCTGGCGGAATTGGCGGAGTTGGTGGCGGTGAGGGGGCTGGAGCCCTGCTGCTGCCGGTGGATGCCGCGCTGGTGCGCCCCCTGACCGTGCGCCTGCTGCTGGAGCACGCCGCCGTGCGTACTGACCGGGTGCTGCTGCCGGTGTTCGATGGGCGGTGGGGGCATCCGCCGCTGCTGCCTCCATCGGTATTGCCGATCGTCCTGGCGGACAGCGGCGAGGGTGGCCTGCGCGGCGCGCTGCACCGGCTGGGGCCGCAGGCGCTGGACGAGGTCGGCGTGCCCGACAGGTTCATCCTGCGCGACATGGACACGCCGGACGACTACCGCGCGGCCTGCGCCCATTGGACTACCCGCGAAGTACCCACCCCGCAGGAGGCGCGCACGCTGCTGGCGGTGCGGGGCATTCCGCCCGGCGGCGTCGCCCATGCCGAGGGGGTGGCCGCCGTGGCCGTGCGCCTGGCCGATGCCCTGAACGCCGCGCGCGGCATGGCCGTGCAGGATGCATGGCCGGGAGGACAACCCGGCACGGGCGCGGGGCTGGATCGTGTCCTAGGCAGCGAACGGGGCAGCGAACGGGGCAGCGAACGGGACAGCGAACTGGACAGCGAACTGACCGAGTCCGCCGCCCTGCTGCACGACATCGCCAAGGGCCAGCCCCGCCACGAGGCCGCCGGGGGCGCGTTGCTGCGTGAACTGGGCTTTTCCGGCGTGGCGGACATCGTCAGCGCGCACAGGGATACCACGCTTGTCGACGGCCAGCCCCTGACCGAACGGGAAGTGGTGTACTTCGCGGACAAGCTGGTGCGCTGCCACATCGTGGTGGACGTTGAAAGCCGCTTTGGCGAGAAACTGGCCCAATGGCGCCACGACCCGGACGCGGCCAGCGCCATAGAAGGGCGGATGCGCCGGGCGCTGGCCCTGCGTGCGCGCATCGAGCGAGAGGCAGGGCTACCGCTGGCGGACATCCTGCACCCGCTGGCCGTAGGCCAGCCCGCGTGGGAACCGGACGCTGGCGAAGCCGGGCTGTGCGCTGGCCCCGGATCGCATACGGGGGCCGGATCATGCACGGGAGCCAGGCAGGCCGCTTCATGCACCGCCAGCACGTCCGAGAGTTCGCAAACGCACCCGTCGCCGGGTACGGCACCTGATTCGCCACCCCTTCCGGCGTCCGGTTTGGCGCCCGGTCCGGCACTTGGCCCCGTGCGGCAATCGGCAGAGGACGAGAACCTCCCATGACCGCGCCGCCCCCCGTCATTCTGCCGGGCGTCCCGCCGGATATCCTGCTGTTCCGCCATGCGGCCACGGACATGGGCGACGGCCCGCGCCGGTACATCGGCCGCACCGAAGTGCCCTTGTCCCGAGAGGGCCGTGCGCAGGCGGCGGCATGGCGGGCGCGTCTGGCCGGGCTGAACGTGGTGGGGGCCTATGCCTCTCCGCTGGAGCGGGCGCGGGAAACCGCCCGGCTCATGCTGGGACTGGGGGATGCCCCGGCGGGGCCGGACAGGCCAGGCAAATCAGACAGGCCAGACAGGCCAGACAGACCAGACAGGCCAGACAGATCGGACGGGCCGGACCCGCTTGCTGTGCCGGGTATGTCGGGGGCGTCTGGCGAATCTGGCGAATCTGGCGAATTCGGCGTGCCGGGCAGCGCCGTCATCTCCCTCACCATTCTGGACGATCTGGCCGAGATGGACCTTGGGGAATGGGAAGGGCTGTTGCAGATGCAGGTGCGGGAGGCCCGGCCCGATGCCTACGCACGGCGCGGGCGCGAACCCTGGACCTTTCGTCCGCCGGGCGGGGAATGCTGCGCGGACGTGGCCGCGCGTGGGCTGCGGGCGCTGGCCGCCATGTGGCGGGACTGGGCCGCAACGGAGGGCGGGGCCGGGGCGATGCCCTGCGCCGGTGAGGCGGCATGTGCTGAAGGGGCAGGCCGCGCCGCGGGGCGGCACCCGGCCACGAACGACAGCGTCGGGCACGGGCCCCCATCTTTCATCGTGGCCGTGAGCCACGCCGGGCTGATCCGTTCCGTATTGTGCGCGCTGGGCCACATGGGCCGCGAGGATTTGCTCACCCTGCCGGTGCGCCACCTGCATTGCGTGCGCTTGCGCCATCACGAGTCCGGGGTGCGTGATGCTTCTGCGGTGCCGTCATCGACGGGGGCAGGGCCAGGGACGGGGACAACGTCAGGGGTGGGGGCAAAGCCAGCGGCGGGGACAACGGCAGCCGCGTCAGGGGCCTCCGCGTCATGGCGGGTGGTCACGCCGGACTGGCAGCCGTAGGCATGCCGCACCGCACGAGCCGTCTGGGAAGGGCGCAGGCCGCACCATTACCGCCCGCACGGGTCATGCGGGGGCTTGCGGCAGGCAGCAAGGATGGCGACAGGCCGGGCACCCATGGCGGGCATGCCTGTCGGGTTCGCCGTCCCTTTAGTCCATGTCGTCCACGGACAGGATTTCCCAGCACGAATTGTCCGCCGCCACACGGAAGGTGGCCACGGCGCGGGCGCCGCACGAACGGCAGATGAGCACCCGGCGGTGCTCGCCGTTCTTCTGGCCAGCCCACGAGGTGTCCGGCGGGCCGAAATGGCAGCGCGTGCAGCGAAACATGGGAGCGACGTTTATTTTGTGCAGGCTGAGATTGTCTGCTTCAAAGCTGGGCATGTGCAAACCTGTGTTCTTCGTTGGTCGTGTCGTCTTGTCGGCGCATGGTCCAGTGCCCGTATCTGAAGGGTAGGGCAACGCCGAACGAATAAGCATGCCGCAGGCAAGCTGAACCGGATTGTCATGTGTGCTATCCCCTTTCGATTTTCTGGTCAAGTATCAGAGAAATTTTCATCTGCAACTTTACCGTGCAGTGGCGCCTTATTTTTTGCGGCACGCCATGCAATAATGCGTAGTAAATTCTGCGGAACAGTAACGGGTGAATGTCATGTGCGGCAGGGAAGGGCGAAAACGGCAAGCGGTGAAACGCGCACCCACGCGACGCAGACTATGCGTTTGCGCGCGGGGCATGTTCTGGTATGGTGCCGATGCCCGCCACAGCACGCCGGACGGCTGTTGCGCCGGGTTGCCCCTTCATTCATGAACCGTGACGCCTGCGAGTTCCCATGTCCTCTTCTTCTTCCGCTTCCCCATCCGCTTCCGCCACGACGTCGCTGCCCGGCAGCGCCGCATCGGGTGAAACCGCACAGCCCGATCTTGGCAGGCTGGCCATCGACAAGACCGGCTGGCAGTCGCCCCGGCGCACGCCCCGGCGGCGCTGGCTGTGGCTGCTTGCCGCCGTGCTGCTGGCGGGCGTGGCCCTTGGCGCGCGGATGCTGTTTCCGGCAGAGCGAGAAGTGCGCCTGGCCGTGGTGACCAGGGTGTACCCCACCCAGTCCATGACCACGCTGGTGTCCAGCGGCTACGTCACCGCGCAGCGCAAGGCCTCGGTGGCGTCCAAGATCACCTCGCGGCTGGAGTGGCTGGGGGTGGAGGAAGGCAGCCGGGTGACCGCCGGGCAGGTGCTGGCCCGGCTGGAAAGCGACGACGCCCGCGCCGCGCTGGACCGTGCCCAGGCCAACGAGCGCGTCGCACGGGCCGATATCGACCGCGCCGCCGCCGAACTGACGGACGCCAGGCGCAACCACGCCCGCATGAGCAGGCTGCTGGCGGAAAACGTGATCTCCCGGTCGGATCTGGACACCGCCGAAACCCGCGCCCTCACGGCGGATGCCGCAGCCCGCGCCGCCCGCGACGGGCTGGCCGCCGCCACAGCCGCCCGGCGCGAGGCCGAGACGCAACTGGAATACTCCTTCATCCGCGCGCCGTTCGATGCGGTGGTGCTGACCAAGAACGCGGACGTGGGCGACATCATCACCCCGCTGGGCGCTGCGGCCAACGCCAAGGCCAGCGTGGTGACCATCGCCGACATGGGCTCGCTGCTGGTGGAAACGGACGTCAGCGAATCCAGCGTGGGCCGGGTGAGGCCGGGTGCCCCCTGCGAAATCGCGCTGGATGCCCTGCCCGACGACCGCTTTGTGGGGCGCGTGCACATCATTGTGCCCACGGCAGACCGCAGCAAGGCCTCGGTCATGGTCAAGGTGGCCTTCGACGTGCTGGACCCGCGCGTGCTGCCGGAAATGAGCGCCCGCGTGTCCTTTCTGGACCGCCTGCCCTCCGACGACGAACGCCGCCCCCGCCCGGCCGTGCCCGCCACCGCCGTGCGCGGCGAAGGCGACGCCCGCGCCGTGTTCGTGGTGCGCGATGGCCGGGCGGTGCGCACCCCGGTACGCACCGGCATGACCCTTGGCGATGCGCTGGAGTTGCTGGATGGCCCTGTGCCCGGCTCCGGTGCCGTGGCAGGCCTGACCGTGGGCGACCGGGTAGTGGCGGACCCGCCCGCCGATCTGGCCGACGGCGCCCGCGTGCGGATGCAGCCATGAGCCGCGCGCAGGAATCCGCCGTTCCTCTCCCCTCCGTCGCGCCGGACGGCACGCTGGACGGCACTGCGGGCAGGGCTGCCGCGTCCGACACCGCGCCCGGCACCGCGCCCCCTCTTGCGTCGCCGCGCCCGGCCAGCCCGCCCATTCTTCTGCAAGGCGTCTCCAAGGCCTACAGGCGGGGCGCGCAGGTGGTGCCGGTGCTGACCAACGTGAACATGACTGTGGCCCCCGGCGAGTTCCTGGCGCTGATGGGGCCGTCCGGCTCCGGCAAATCCACGCTGCTCAACCTCATCGCGGGCATCGACCGGGTGGACGCGGGGGCCGTCTTCGTGGGTGAAACGGACATCACCACCCTGGACGACGCAGACCTGGCCCGCTGGCGCAGCCGCAGCGTGGGGTTCATCTTCCAGTTCTACAACCTCATTCCGGTGCTGAACGCGCTGGAAAACGTGGAACTGCCGCTCTTGCTCACGCCCCTGTCCGGGCACGAACGGCGGGAACGGGCGCGCACCGCGCTGGCCATGGTGGGCCTGTCCGACCGCATGGACCACTACCCCGGCCAGCTTTCCGGCGGGCAGCAGCAGCGCACCGCCATTGCCCGCGCCCTTGTGGCCGACCCGGACATCCTGGTGGCCGACGAACCCACCGGCGATCTGGACCGCGTGTCCGCCGGGGAAATCCTGGACCTCATGGACGGGTTGAACCGCACCATGGGCAAGACCATCATCATGGTCACCCACGACCCGCGCGCGGCGGAACGGGCGGGCCGCCTGCTGCTGCTGGAAAAGGGCGAGCTGGCCGATGCTCACGCTTAAATTCGTGCTGCGCAATCTGGCCCGGCACCCGCTGCGCAACGCGCTGACGGTGCTGGGCATCGCCATTTCCATCATGGCCTTCGGCCTGCTGCGCACCACGGTAGAGGCCTGGTACGCCGGGGTTTCCGCCTCGGCGGCCAACAGGCTGGTCACCCGCAACGCCATCTCGCTGGTGTTTCCGCTGCCAATCGCCTACGCGGGCAAGATACGCGCCGTGGAAGGGGTGACGCACCTTTCGTGGGGCAACTGGTTTGGCGCGTACTACGTGGACGAGAAGAACTTCTTCGCCAACTTCACCGTGGACATGCGCAGCTACCTCGACCTGTACCCGGAATACGTCATTGCCGACGACCAGAAGGCCGCCCTGCTGCGCGACCGCAAGGGCATGGCCGTGGGCGCGAAGCTGGCCCGGCGCTTCGGCTGGAAGCTGGGCGACACCGTGCCGCTGAAAGGCACCATCTACCCCGGCGACTGGAACGTGGTGGTGCGCGCCATCTACACCGGGCGCTACCCCAACACCGACGAGACGCAGGCCTTCTTCCACTGGGATTACCTGAACGAGCGGATGAAGGTGGAGCGGCCCTCCCGCGCGGACCACGTGGGCTTCTACATGATAGGGGTGGACCGGGCCGAGAATGCGGCCCGCGTGGCGGGCGACATCGACGCGCGGTTCCGCAATTCGCTGGCGGAAACCCTGACCGAGACGGAGCAGGCCTTCCAGTTGGGGTTCATTTCCATGAGCGAGGCCATCATCATGGCCATCCGGCTGGTGTCGGGCATCGTCATCGTGATCATCATGGCAGTGGCGGCCAATACCATGGCCATGTCCGCGCGCGAGCGCATGGGCGAATTCGCCACCCTGAAGGCGCTGGGCTTTGGCGGCGGGTACGTGGCCCTGCTGGTGACGGGCGAGGCGCTGGCCCTGTCGCTGCTGGGCGGCGCGGCGGGGTGCGCGTTGTCTGTGCCGGTCACGCGGGTCATCGCCCATGTGCTGGGCGACTATTTTCCGGTGTTCCTGCTGTCCGGCGAAACGCTGGCCCTGCAAGGCGCCGCCGCGGCGGTGGTGGGGCTGGTGGCGGGCGCGCTGCCCGCGCTGCGGGCGCGGCGGGTGCGCATAGCCGACGTTTTGGGAAGGTAGGGAACGGCATGGCCTCGCTCTTCTCGTACAGCCTGCGCAACATGCTGGCGCGCCGCCTGACCACGGCCCTGACCGTGGGAGGCATGGCGCTGGTGGTGTTCGTGTTCGCGGCCATGCTCATGCTGTCCGAGGGACTGCGCACCACCCTGGTGCTTACCGGGTCGCCCGACAACGTGGTGCTGCTGCGGCAGGGGGCCAAGACCGAAATGGAAAGCTCGGTGGACCGCGACCAGGCCCCGCTGGCGGAAAGCCTGCCCCAGGTGGCCCGCGCCGCCGACGGCGGGCCGCTGGCCGCGCGCGAACTGGTGGTGCTGATTACCCTGAACAAGCGCGGCACCACCAAACCGTCCAACGTGGTCATCCGGGGCATCGGCCCCCATTCGCTGGAACTGCGCCCGCAGGTGAAGCTGAAGGAAGGGCGCATGCCGCGCTTCGGCACGTCGGAGATCATCGCCGGGGAGAGCATTGCCCGGAGGTTCAGCGGCACCGGCATTGGCGAAAGCTTGCGCTTCGGCCTGCGCGACTGGACCGTGGTGGGCATCTTCGAGGCCGGGGCCACCGGCTTCAGCTCTGAAGTCTGGGGCGACGCGGATCAACTGATGGCCGCCTTTCGCCGTTCTTCCTATTCCGTGGTGGTGGCGCGCATGAACGAACGGGACGGACCATCCGGCCTGGACGGCCTGCGCGCGGGCCTTGCGGCGGACCCGCGCCTGCAACTGGAAGGCAAGCGGGAGACCCGCTTCTACGAGGAGCAGTCGGAAATGATGGCCAAGTTCCTGGGGGTGCTGGGCACCATGCTGCCCGCCATCTTTTCGCTGGGGGCCATCATCGGCGCCATGATCACCATGCACGCCGCCGTGGCCAACCGGGTGCGCGAGATAGGCACCTTGCGCGCCATCGGGTTTCAGCGCCGGGATATCTTGCGCGCCTTTCTGCTGGAATCGCTGCTGCTGGGCGCCAGCGGCGGGGGCATTGGCCTGCTGCTGGCCTCCACCCTGCAATGGGTGACCATTTCCACCATGAACTTCCAGACCTTTTCGGAACTGGCGTTCAGCTTCACCCTCAGCCCGCGCATTGCCGTATGGTCGCTGCTGTTCGGCACGGGCATGGGGTGCCTGGGGGGCATTCTGCCTGCCATCAAGGCTTCACGGTTGGTTATAGTAGACGCGTTGCGCGCGGCCTGATGCGTTAATTGCGCTGCGCGCGGCCTGATGCGTTAATTGCGCTGCGCGCGGCCTGATGTGGTGTTACGGCGCATCTCATCTTATTTTGGTAGGATTTGTGTTTCGTTCCAGGTCATGTTGCTGGTATTTCAGTGGGTTGTAGCGAAGGGGAAAAGCCCGTCATCGTGCCATGTGAAATGACAGCCTTTGCTGGGTGGCAAGGCGTGCAAGAGCGCCGGAATCAAGGATTCCGGCGCTCTTGTTTTTATTTGCCTGTAATTAAACAGTATATTTTTTGAAGAAATTTTCGGAAGTCCCGTTGACAATATCACACCAGCTAGGTAGGAAATAACCCATACCAGCACGGTAGGAATTAACGGAACGCGCGGACTGCCACCCGCACCTCCGTGCCGGGGACTGAAGGTTTACATTGGATCATGCCGGGTACACGCGGAACCATGCCCCCGCGCCCCCCGGTTACCGGAACAAGGCGAAGAGGTTTCCCAAGTTGGCCCGGCGGTGCTGCCGCCGCGGCACCCGCAACCGGATGGCGCCGGAAGCGGAGCCGCCACGAAAGCACCGGGGCAGGATTTCCCAACCTTTCAGTACACAGGGGCAAGCCAATGCAAGTTCAGGAGATGTTCGCGATGGCTGAGGCGGGCGACGCAAGCGCCCAGTTCAATCTTGGCATGCTGTACTACGAAGGCAACGGCGTGGCGCAGGACTTCGGCAAGGCCGCCCAGTGGCTGGGCCGTGCCGCCAAGGCGGAGCATCACGAGGCCCTCAACTTCTACGGCGTGCTGCACGCCACCGGCAAGGGCGTGGCGCAGGACTTCGGCAAGGCGCTGGAACTGTTCCGCAAGGCCGACAAGTGCGGCTACAATTGCGAACCGGTTTACGACGATCTGCCCACCGACTTCCGCGACAAGCAATTCGGCATGGAACTGGTGGCCGCCAAGCGCGACTTTGTCCGCAAGGCGCGCCTGCTGGCCGCCGAGGCTCGCTGCAACGTGGGTCTTGCCTACCACGGCGAGGCCACCGACGCCACCTCGCGCAAGGTCGCGCGCGAACTGTTCCTGAGCGCGGCCACCCTGGGCAACGGCAAGGCCATGCATCTGCTCGGCACCATGTGTCGTGACGGTGCGGGCGTGCCCGCCAGCGAGGTGCGCGCGTACATGTGGTTCGACCTGGCCGTGACGGCAGGCTTTGCCAAGGCCGGAGACGCCCGGCGCGAACTGATCGACAGGATGAAGGACAAGGACGTGGCGCGGGCCGAAAAGCTTGCGGCGCGCTGGCTGCGGTGTTTCCCGCTGCCGGAGGGTGCGGCCCAGTAACCGGTGGCAGGCGGCGCGACGGCGGGGACGGCAACCCCCGTGCCGCCGCGTCGCCGGGCACAGGCCGCGCGCGGCGGTTTCCACCTCCTTGCGCCGCAACCGTGGCCGATGCACGCAATACGCGGGGCTCCCTGCCGAAAGGCACGGGGCTCCGCCGTTTTTTGCGCGTGCTCGCGGTGCGCCGGGCCGTGCGGAGCATGAAAATCCTACGTGTGCGGTATGAATTGGATCAAAATGGTCCGATTTGCGCAGGTGAGCCGTGATCGAGGTGCGGCGGAACGGTCGATTCGGTGGAGATGGCGAGTCGGGGGAGGATGACTCACCTGCGCTGGTAGGGGCGGGCAGGCCGGGCAGGGACGTGGAAAGCAACAGGCTGCGCGACAGTGCGGCAGGGGGGGGCAGCCGTGGCTCGGCGAAGGCCCGGCGGATATGTCCGCCGCTTCGTCGTGCCGTCCCTGGGTTAAGCTAAGCCTGGGCGGGAACAGTCCGGCGGATGGTGTCCAGCAGCGCGGCGGGGACCACCGGCTTCTGGTGCGTGGGCACGCGGCGGGCAAGGCGCGCCGGGCGCGGGCCCACGCCGCTCACCACCACCACGGGGGTTTCGCGCAGGGCTGGGCTGCGGCGCAGCCGGGCATAGAACACCGTGCCGCCGGGGCTGGGCAGGTCCATTTCAAGGGTGATCACGTCGGGGCGGAAGCTGGCGGCGGCCTCGAGCGCCTCTGGCGTGGAGGCGGCGGTGCGCACGGCATGTCCTTCCGCCGTCAGCAGCCCGGCAAGGCGTTCGCGCTCGGCCGGGTCGTTGTCGACGACGAGCACGCGGCGGTGGGTGGCACTCATGTTGGTCGCGGACATTGATAACTCCTTCACAAGATGGGTGTAAAAAGGACCCGCCGTGCCGAGGGGGGCAACGGCGGGTCCGTTCGATGTCGCTAGTCGTTCTTGGCCGGGGCGTGCGCGGCGCAGCCGCAGGCGCAGCAGCCGTCGCCCTTCAGCGCGCCGAGAGCCTTCAGCACTTCCATGGCAACGCCAAGGCCTTCCTTGGCTTCCTTGGAACCGAGGGCGCCGACCATGCCGAACATGCCCACAGGCTTGGCCTGCGACAGGTCCAGCTTGGCCAGCATGTCCACCGCGCGGGCCAGGAAGACCTGCACGTTGGGATCGGCCAGCTTTTGCAGCAGCACGGTCATGAAGGCGAGCGCGTCGCCCATCTTCTCGATGCCTTCTGGGGTGTTGGCGTCCAGCACCTTGCCGCCCGCGCCCTTCAGGGCCGACAGCTTGGCGAACACGCCGTCCTGCTCCCACTTGCCAAGCCCCTCGATGATGTGGGGCCAGGTGGGGGCCACCGCCGGGTGCATGGTGCGCCACAGGTCGATGAGGTTTTCCAGCTGGTCGAGGCAGTAGTTCAGGTTGGGGACGCTACGCAGCCCACGGCGCAGCAGCTCGAAGATGTCGTCGAGATGCACGCGGCCGTGCACGTCCTGCAATTCTTCCACCATCAGGCGGAAGGCATGGTTGCCGATGGGCGTCACTTCTTCGATGAAGTATTTGGTGCCCATCGCGCGCTCGTGCAGGAAGGCGATCCGCTCTTCCATGGCCTCGAGGCGCTGGAGAATGAGTTCTTCGTTGGTCATTGGTGCCTCCGGCTTACTTCTTCCGCATCAGGGAAGTGTCCTTGCCGTGCAGGTACATGTTCGGCTCGAACGGCAACTCGTGACCCTTCAGCATCAGGCTGTAGTAGACCCACTTGAACATCAGCTTGCCCCAGTAGTTGATGTGGCTTTCGCCCAGCAGCGCGCAGGGCCCCACACCGGGGAAGGGGAACATGCCGGGCAGCGGTTCCACGTCGTAGCTGAAGTCGATGAGCGAGGCCTTTTCGTAGCCGGTCACGATGAAGCACGTGGAGTGACCGTCGAAGTGGTGGTAGTGCTCGCTGCCGTCGATGTCGGACATCAGGTTTTCGGCGATGATGTCGGCCTCGTAGTGGGCCACGGAACCGGCCTTGGAGGTCGGCACGTTGGTGGTGTCGCCGATGACGTACATGTTGGGGTACTTCTTGGACTTCAGGGTGCCCTTGTCGGTATCCATGAAGCCCATGGGGTCGGCGATGTCCGAATCGATCAGGAACTGCTGGCCCATGTTCGGGGGAATGGTGACGAGCAGGTCGTAGTCGATCTCGTCGCCGGTGACGGAGGCGATGGTCTTGTTGCCCGCGTCAACGCTGTCCACCACGAAGTTGGGGGTGACCTTGATGTTCTTCTTGTCGCACAGTTCACCCAGGATCTTGGCGGCCACCGGCTTGGTGAAGGCGCCGGTCAGCGGGGTGACCAGTTCGATTTCGATGTTGTCGCGCACGCCCATCTTGGTGAAGTACCAGTCGGCCAGGTAGATGAATTCCAGCGGCGCGACGGGGCACTTGATGGGGGTTTCGCAGATGTGGTGGACGAGGCGGCCCTTCTTGAAGTTCTTGATCTTGGGCAGCAGGGCGGCGGCGCCGTCGGGGGTGTAGAAGTCGTGGATGTTGCCGCGCCAGTCGTCCAGCAGGCCTTCCACTTCGTCGGGGGCGATGCGGCAACCGGTGGCGATGACCACCCAGTCGTAGCTGTACTTGCCGCCTTCACAGGTGACCACCTTCGCTTCCGGATCCACGTTGGTGATGGTATCCTTCACGAAGTTGACGCCGCGGGGGATGAAGTCCTTCTTGGGCTTCTCGCAACCCTTGGGGGTGTCGATGCCGAAGGGTATGAACAGCCAGCCGGGCTGGTAATGGTGGGTGAGGTCGCGGTCGATGACCGTGATCTCCCATTCACGCTCGCTGAGCTTTTTCCTCATTTTGGTGGCGAGCATGGTGCCACCGGCACCTGCCCCAAGAATGAGCAGTTTCTTCATGCCAGGTTACTCCTTCACTTATTGGCTTTGGTGAGAGCAGATTCGGGTATTGCAGCCCCGCAGGGCACGGGGCGTTCTGCCGTATCGCGGCGTGTTCAGCGGCTTGTTGCCGTTCAGCTTGGCCTTGGGGGCGGGGCGTGCGTCGGTGTCCGCCTCGCCGGCCATGTGGGCGCAGTCGTCGGGACGCTCGGCGCCGTGCATGATGTCGGTAAGGGTGAACTGGTCCAGGGTTTCTTCCAGGGCCTTGGCGGCGCTGGTCCAGGCAGCCTTGCAGCGGCAGGGGGTGTCGTCGCAGTCCGCGCCCACGCAGCAGTTGGGCGGCTGCACGCCGCCTTCCACCACGCGCAGCACGTCGCCCAGGGTCACGTCGTCGGGATTCATGGTCAGCACGTGGCCGCCTGCTGCGCCGCGCACGCTGCGGACCATGCCCGCCGTGCGCAGCTGGCGGATGATCTTTTCGATGAACTTGACGGAAATGCCCGTGTGCTCGGCCAGCTCCGAGGCGGAAAGAGGCCCGTCCTGCGGGCAGTGCAGGGCAAGGTTGACCAGCAGCCGGGATGCGTAATGCACCGTGGAGGAAATTCTCATGCCGTTCTCCAGTGCCTGTGCGGGGGGCGAGGGCGGCGCGCCGGGGCGCGGTGGGGCTGTTGACCGGGAGATTCCGGGGTTAATCGTATGTATATTGATGCAATTTCGTTTTTATTAATCCGAATCCTTTCGAATCAGATTAATTTCGTATGAATTAAACCCATCCGAATTTGGGTGTCAAGCACCCCCCGAGAAAAGGGGGATTTTTCAACACGCCGAATTTGCGGTGTTATTTGAGGATTGTGAATTTTTTTTCTTGTTTTGCCCAAGTCGAATGGGCAGCGGCCATGCTTGGCCTTGCCGCAGCCGGCTCAAGCCCGGGTGTGAAATGCGGGCTTGCGGTGTGACATCTGGTGAAATGCGGGCAGGTGCAAGGCGTGCACGCATGGCGCCCGTGGCGGACGCAAGGTGCGAAAGTGCGGCCTGGTGTTGTGAGCATACTGTCTGGTTGTGGGGCTTCGCTGCTTTTTACGAGAGTGGATTTCCTGCATGCGTGCGAGAGTGTCGCTGTATTTTGCCAAAACTGATTGTTTTTATTTACCCATTTTTGATTTTCCAGGTGTCAATGGACACTAACATCCTGACGTTTCTGCCGTTTTTTCGCATGCGCAGTGAAAGCGAATTTTTTTAATTCCTATTGACAAGGGAGGATATTTTCTGTAAGATTTTTCCCATACTTATGTAATAGCTCACTCTTTTTGCGCTGTTCCTTGTGGTGCGGCGCCGAGTGACGGGCGCGGGACCCAACACCATGAAGCTTGCAGCAAAGACACGATACGCGGCGCGCATCCTTCTTGCTTTGGCCATGCACGGCGAAGAGTCTCCCATGACCACCACGGCGCTGTCCCAGCACACCGGCGTGACGGTCCAGTTCATCGAACAGATCCTCAAGACGCTGAAGCGCGGCGGGTTGACGCGCAGTTCTCGCGGGGCCTCCGGCGGCCACATGCTGGCCCGTACCCCCGAAGAGATCACCCTGAGCGAGATCGTGCGCCTGATGGAAGGGGGCATCCAGCTTACCGTCTGCTGCTCCGGCGATGCCAATGCCTGCGCCCGCCGGGCCTCGTGCCTGACCAGGTCGGCCTGGGTGCGCGCATCGCAGGCGTTGGAGCATTCGCTGGAGGAAACCACCCTGGCTACCCTCATGGAAGGTGATCAGCCGCTCTCTCCCCACGACGAGGCGGCCTGTCGCGCGGCGGACGACGATACTTCCACCGAGAGGCGTTCCGCTGCCCGCCGCCCGACCCGTCCGAACCGTGCGGCCCGCCCGGTAAGCCCCGCCGAACTGTACTGATTTCGGCCTCCCGCCCCCCCTTTTTTTTGGTGCAGGGGCGGTCCCGGCACGGTCGGGCTGTGGCGTGCCCGGCGTTTGCCTTGATTGCTGCTGGCTTCGCGGGGCCGTCACGCTTCCGCCCGTCACGTTGTCGGACGTGCTTCGGCCATTTGCCTCGCCTCACAGCCCCGGCGTCCATGTCTGCCGTTGCAGCCCTGTAGCAGGGCACCCCGCGCTATGCCGCCGGTTTTCCGGCGGCTTTTTTTTCGGGGCATGCATCCCCGTATGCGCCGCGCCGATGTCCGTACCGGGGTGGTGTTTCCGCTGTGCCGACGTTCGGGCTGACATTGTGCTGGGCAGCTGTAGGATGTCTATCCCGGCGTGTTTCTTGCAACAATTTTGGGCGCCAGTGTTGCCCGTGGGCACAATCTGCCGGGGTTCGGCCTGTGCCCATCTGCTGTTGCGCATGGTGATTTTCTTGAAAAACAGCATATTGCATGCGTATTTCAGTGGGGCTGATGCGGTTTGCCGCCCCAGGTGAAATACGGTACGGGAGAGGCCCGGCGCGCCATCGCGCATGCCGGTTCAATTTTTCGACAGGTGTTCGACAGGTGTTCGACAGGGTCAGGGGGATACGGATGCTCAAGAATTGCAGTCTGTTCATGAAGCTCAGCCTGGGGTTCGGCTCGCTGCTGCTTATCGTGGCGGCAGTGGTTGCCTTTTCGTGGCAGCAGCAACAACAGTTGCTGCGCCAGTCGGAAGTCACGGGCAACACGCAGGCGCTGGTTGCGGGCATGGAACATTCACGGGTGGAAATCCTGTATTACCTGCTCAACCGGGGCCGGGAGCACGTACGCGCCTTTGAGGCGCAGCACGGCAAGGATGCCGAGGGCATCGCCGCGCTGCGCGAGCGCCTTGCGGCGGAAGGGGTGCGCGGCGGCGGCCTGGATGTGCTGGGCCCCATGCATGCCGACTACCGGCGCAAGTTTCTGGAACTGGACGGCGTGCTGACCCACCGCGACCAGACCATCAAGAATGCCGTACAGGCCGCCAACGCCCTTCAGGAGGGGGTCGAGCGGCTGCATGCCGCGCGCCTGAACGCCATCGTGCAGGGCAATCCTTCGCTGGCACCCCGGCGCGACGAGTTGCAAACCCTGGTCACGCTGGAGACGGAATTTCTCCAGTCGCGGGTGGATGTGCTCTATTACCTGTGGCAGGGCGATACGAATTCCCTGTCACGTGCCCGCACCCGCCTGGACAAGGCCATATCCGCCGCGTCCGGACTTTCCGCCAGCGAGGGCTCCGGCGAGAACTGGAAGCTGGCCTCTGCGGTGCTGGCCAGTGCGCGGAGCTACCGCGAGCAGGTGGAGCAACTGGTCAAGGATGAGACCGAACGCGAAAACCGGCTGTCGGGCATGGCCAACGTGGCCGAGGGCGTGCGCAATACCGTGGTGGCGGTGAAGGATACCCAGCAGGATCGCATGGAGGAAGCGGTGCGCCGTTCGTCCGTGATTTCGCTGGGGGTTGCCGGTGGTGCGCTGGTGCTGGGGCTGCTGTTCGCCGTCCTCATCGGCAAGTCGGTACGGGGGGGCATTGCCCGTGCGGCTGCCGTGGCCGAGGCCGTGGCCCAGGGCGATACATCGCTGGAAGTCGAGGTTGAAGGCACCGACGAAGTGGGCAGGCTGCTGCAAGCCATGAACGAGATGCTTCTGGCCGAGCGCCGCGTGGTGGAAACCGCTCGCGAACTGGCCCGGGGCAACGTGGATATCGAGGTGGTCATGCGCGGCCCGCGCGACGAACTGATGCGCGCCCTGGGCGAGATGGTGACCGTCGAGCGGTCCATCTCGCGCAACGCCACCACCCTGGCCACCGGTGACCTGCGCGTGTCGCTGGAGCCGCGTTGCGACAACGACAGGCTGCTGACCTCGCTGGGCAACATGGTTCACCGGCTGTCCGATGTGGTGCGCGACGTGCAGGTGGGCGCCGAGAACGTGGCGGCGGGCAGCGAGGAACTGAGCGCCACGGCAGAGGCCCTTTCCCAGGGGGCCACGGAGCAGGCCGCCTCGGTGGAGCAGTGCTCTGCCTCCATGGAAGAGATGGTGGCCCGCATCGCCCAGAACGCGGAAAACGCCCGCACCACCGAATCCATCGCGGTGCGCGCGGCGGACGATGCCCGCGACTCGGGCACGGCGGTGGCCGCCACGCTGAAGGCCATGCGCGAGATCGCCAGCAAGATTTCCATCATCGAGGAAATTGCCCGGCAGACCGACCTGCTGGCCCTGAACGCCGCCATCGAGGCGGCCCGCGCGGGCGAGCAGGGACGCGGCTTTGCGGTGGTTGCGTCGGAAGTGCGCAAGCTGGCCGAACGCAGCCAGGCGGCAGCGGCGGAAATCAACCGGCTGTCCGGGGCCAGCCTGGAAGTCTCGGAACGTGCGGGAGAACTGCTGGGCAAGCTGGTGCCGGACATCGAGCGCACCTCCGAACTGGTGCAGGAGATCGCCGCCGCCAGCATCGAGCAGCGCGAGGGCGCAAGCCAGGTCAACGAGGCCCTGCACATGCTCGACCAGGTCATCCAGCAGAACGCGGCGGCTTCCGAAGAGGTGGCCTCCACGTCGGAGGAACTGTCGGCCCAGGCGGCCCACCTGCAACGCACCGTGGCCTTCTTCCGCCTGGGGACGGACATGTCTCCCAAGGTGCAGCGGGTGCCGGGGCCGCAGCCCGCGGCCATGCCCGCCCTGAAGGACGGCGACCCGCGCAGGGTGCGCATCAACCTCACGGACGATGCGGACGACACGGACGATCAGGATTTCGAACGCTTCTGACGCGTGCCGCGTAACGCAGACATCTGGATGAACGGGGCCGTTCACGGCCCATCCCCGTTTTCAGACCGGGTAGCGGCGCAAGCCGCCCCGCACCGGAACCACGACGTGCAGCAGGGCAACATCAGACAGGCACCGCAGGACCATGCGGGCGGCAGGGACGCGGCGGACATGCCGCGCTCCGGCGCAGACCCGCGTGACGGGTCGCGTCCGGCTGAACAGGCCCGACCGGTTGATTCGGCCCGACAGGCAAATCCCGCCCGACAGGCAAATCCGGCCCGACCGGCAATTTCGGCGCTGGCGGGGCCTGGCCCCATGGTGCCCGTGCGCAGGCTGCTGGCCCTGACCCTGGGTGACGAACGCTTTGCCCTCGACATCGGCGTGGTGCGCGAGGTGCTGGACTTCGGCGAACTGACGCGCATTCCCCGCATGCCGCAATATGTGCGCGGGGTTGTGAACCTGCGCGGGGCAGCCGTGCCGGTGGTGGACCTGCGTACCCGGCTCGGCATGGGCAACGTTGCGCGCACCGTGCATTCGCGCATCGTCATCGTGGAGGTGCCCGCCCCCCCTGATGCGGGCGGCGGCATCACCCTGGTGGGCGCGCTGGCCGACGCCGTGCGCGAGGTCATCGAAATCGAGGCCGTCGCCGTGGAACCCCCGCCGCGCATGGGCACCCCCGTGCCCGCAGACGTGCTGGCCGGGATATTCCGCCACGAGGGGCGGCACGTGCTGCTGCTGGACGCAGACCGCCTGTTCGACGACGAGGAGCCTTCGGGCACCCCGGTGCCCACGCTTCCCCAATCCGTGCTCCCATCACCGCTTCCGTCCCAGCCCCGGAACCCGTCCCGCCCCCTTGCCGAGGGGCAGGCCGCCGACGGGCTGCCGCACGCCCGTCCGGCCGCTGCCGACGGCGCGCCGGGCGCTCCCGCCCGCTTTGGCGGAGGTGGCGCATGAACCCCGGCGGCACCGCACGGCGCGTGTTCACCGAAGAAGCGCGCGACCTGCTCATCGACCTTGAGGAAGCGCTGCTGGAGCTTGAATCGCACCCCGGTGATGTCGCGCTCATGGCGCGGGTGTTCCGGGCGCTGCATACCCTGAAGGGCACCGGCGCCATGTTCGGCTTCGATGCCGTGGCCCGTTTCACCCATGCGGTTGAAGACCTGTTCGACAGCGTGCGCAAGGCCGGGGTTCCGGCCACGTCCGAACTGCTGGCCCTTGGCCTGGACGCCAAGGACCACTTGCAGGAACTGCTGGAACGGGGGGCGTCGGACCCGGTTGCGGGGAAAACCCCGTCTGCCGACAGGGCGGAAGATGCTGCCGATGCGGACGGCGTAGCCGCGCGCGAGCGTGCACTGCTGGAGCGCATCGGTGGACTGGCGGCGCGGTGGGCCGCGCCTGCCGTTGCTCCAGGCACCTTTGCTGCCTCTTCCGGGGGGAGGGATGACGATGCCGCCGGTGCGGCAGAGACCTCGCCCAGCGCGCTGGCGCAAGATTTTTCCACGGCCTTGCCGGAGGTCGGCCTTTCACCGGACGAGTCCACCCCCTCGGAGCCGTCCGCCGTCTCCGGCGGATATTTCCGCGAACCCCGGGTGTACTGGCTGCGTTACACCCCGTCGCCCGACGCGTTGCGCCGGGGGCTGGACCCTTCCCGGTTGCTGGACGGGCTGCGCGGGCTTGGCCCCCTGCATGTCTGGCCCCATTGCGAAACCGTGCCCGGACTGGACGGGCTGGACGCGGAAGCGGTGCACCTGCGCTGGGACGCCGTGCTGGTCACGGAACATCCGGTGGACATGGTGCGCGAGCCGTTCGTCGCGCTGCTGGACGAGGCCGGGCTGGAGGTTGCGGCGCTGGGCGAGGAGAGGCTGCTGCCTTCGCCGGAGCTTTTGTGCCGCATCGCGGCCCAGGGACGTGTTGCCGATGCCGTCGGCCTGCTGGAAGCCGCCGATGCGGGCGACGAGGCCCTGCGCGCGGTGCGCGGACAGGGCACCCGTGGGGAAGGCGGCGATGCTTCGGCTGCATCCGGTGGCCAGCCAGGCGCCGCATCTTCCCGGACGTCTTCTCGAACTGTTCCGTCGGCGCCTGCCGTTGTCCCCGCGTCGTGGCCGGTGCCGGAATGCGCCCCGCCTGCGGGTGACGATGCCGCTCCGGCGGGCACCCTGCGCCCCGGCGGTGACGAAGGCGCCACCACCAGCCTGCGCGTGGACAGCGCCAAGGTGGACCGTCTGCTGGACAACGTGGGCGAACTGGTCATCCTGCAGGCCCGCCTGTCGCGCATCGCCACCGACCACGACGACCCGCGCCTGCGCGAACTGGCCGAAGGGTTGGAACGGCTTACCGAATCGCTGCGAGACAGCACCATGTCGGTGCGCATGGTGCCGCTGGACGCCACCTTTCACGCCTTCCGGCGGCTGGTGCGCGACCTGGCGGCCCGCCTGGGCAAGGACGTGCGCTTCGTGGCAGAGGGGGGCGAGACGGAACTGGACAAGACCGTCATCGACCACCTGCGCGACCCCCTGCTGCATCTGGTGCGCAACGCCATGGATCACGGAGTGGAACCCGCCGCCGTGCGCCTGGCGGCGGGCAAGCCCGCCGAGGCTGTGTTGCGGCTGTCCGCCGCCCATGCCGGGGGCGAGGTGCTGATTACCGTTTCCGACGACGGCGCGGGCATCGACCTGGACAAGCTGCGCGCCGTGGGCGTGGCGCGGGGCCTGCTGGCTCCGGATGCCGACCCCGGCGAGGCGGAACTGCTGCAACTGCTGTTTCTGCCCGGCTTCAGCACGGCCAGCGGCGTATCCGACCTTTCCGGGCGCGGGGTGGGGCTGGACGTGGTCAGCACGGCCCTGGGTTCCCTGCGCGGCAGCGTGGACGTGGTCACCCGGCGGGGTGAGGGCACGGCCTGGCGGCTGCGCATCCCGCTTACCCTGGCCATCATCGATGGCCTTCGCGTGCGCGTGGGCGACGAGGCGTTCATCCTGCCCCTGACCCAGGTGCAGGCGTGCCTTGAGCGCTTCGTGGACGGAGAGGCCGCCACGCTGGGTCTCATCGAATACCGCGACCGACTGGTTCCGTGCCTCAGCCTGCGCCGCTTCCTGGAAGTGCCGGGCGAACAGCCCGCCTACGAGCGGGTGATCATCGCCAACGTGGACGGCCAGCCCGTGGGCTTTGCCGTGGACGGCGTGGCCGGGCTGGAACAGGCGGTCATCAAGCGCCTGGGCGGGCCGTGCCGTCGCGCCGCCTGGATTGCCGGGTCCAGCGTGGATGCCGAGGGAGGCATATCGCTGATTCTCGACGCCGCCCAGTTGGTGCGCGTGGCGCAGGGCATGCAGGAACGCTGATCAGCGCTTTAGTCCGTCCCGCCCCGCCAGCCGCACGCCGCCGCCCCACCCGTCCCGCCCCACCCGTCCCGCCCCACCCGTCCCGCCCTGACCGGTGGGGCTTTTTCGTCAGTTACCTTTTTTCTCCCCATGTTCACAGCTCCGCAGCGTGATTCGCACGCCGTGGCCGAGCGTGTTCGGCCGTTGTCCATGCTTCGGCGCTGCCCGGCGGCATTTCGTGCGTCACGACGTTGTCCTGTTACGCGCTTTGCCTTGCCTTTGCTCCGGGGCGTGTACGGACGGGCGCGGATATGCGTGATGCCCGGCGCATTGCCTGCGCCATGGAACAGCCTTGAAGCATGGGGGGCATCGTCGGGCATTACCCGTTACACGGCGATGTCCATTTGGCGGAATTGTTCGATCAGGAAGCGCGAACGGCCATGGCAGGCTCGGCCAGCCTGTAGGGCATCACCGGCGCATGAGCCCGCCGCACGACCTCATTCCGCATACGCATGCACATATTCCCAGCCAACACCGGGCTTGCGATGGCGCTTGTCGTCCGTAATGCGGTGGCCGGGATCGACGATCCGCTTCGGTGTCGTGATGTCCAGGTGTGGCATCGCCTGGTTGTTCGCAAGGGTGGCGTCGTATCGGAATACGTTGCTAAGGGCGCATAAAAATTTTTTTGCTGATTTTGTGTGATGTCTGTGGGTATGGATAGACTCTTGCTCTTCGTTTGTGAGATGGATATGCATTATGCATCGATTTTTAAATATATCTGTGTGGTTTGATTTTGTTTTGTTGAAAATGCAATGAATATTTTATTGTTATTATAATGCATCAATAAGTCATGCATTCTACAAAATTTGAAACATGTATATAAAATATATATTGCTTATGTTCATTTTGTTGCTTTAATGCGTGGTGCATTAAAAAAGTTTTAATGTTGCGCTAGGTAAATAATTTCCTCTCGACGGCTGGTCGTCAATTTGGCATTGCTGTTCGTGTTTGCACGGTTTGCAGCGGTTACTGTTGCTTGGGGGCTCCTGATTGCCTGTCGGTTTTCCTGTGGACAAGCTGTCGAAGCAGTACAGTTGTCCATATGGCTTGTGCCGCGCGCTTGCATGAAGGCCAAGGATCTGTCGAATACGATCCGGGGTGCGTTGTTGTTCTGGTGTGTGACGCGCAAATTCGTCTGGCGGCTGCGACATCCCCCTCTCTCATGGCAGAGTCACTTTTCTTGTGAACGAACAAACCCAAGGGTAGCGCATGACTGGTGTTAAAACGGCAATTATCGTGTCGCTTTTGGTGGTGTCGTTGGGCGCGACCGGGTGTGTGCATGTTCTCGACCCTGCGTATGACCGACAGAGCGATTATGATGACGGCTATGATGATGGCTATGCGGACTATGATCGCCGTCTGCAGGATGCCTACGATCGCGAGCGGGCCCGCCGTTTGGAATTGGAACGCCGTGCCGTCACGCAGGACCGTCAGCGCCTGGAGGTCGCGCGTCTGGAGTGGGAACGCCAGGAACAGGCCCGCATGAAGCGCGAGCGCGACCGCATTAGGCAGGAGTTGCAGCGCCGGGAAGAGCAGCGGCGGGAAGAGCAGCGCAGGGAAGAACACCGCCGGGAAGAGCAGCGCAGGGAAGAACACCGCCGGGAAGAACAGCGGCGGGAAGAACACCGCAAGGAAGGACAGCGTAAGGAAGAACGGCGCAGGGAAGGGCAACGCAGAGAAGAGCGCCACCAGGAAGGGCAGCGCCGGGAAGAGCACCGCAAGGAAGGGCAGCGCCGGGAAGAGCACCGCAAGGAAGGGCAGCGCCGGGAAGAGCAACGCCAGGAAGGACAGCGCCAGGAAGGACAGCGCCAGGAAGAGCAGCGTAGGGAAGAGCGGCGTAGGGAAGAGCGGCGCAGGGAAGGCCAACGTAGAGAAGAGCGCCACCAGGAAGGACAGCGCAGGGAAGAGCAGCGCCAGCAGCGGCAGCAGGAACAGCGACGGGTGCAGCCGCAGCCGCAGCAGCCTAAGCCGCAACCGCCTAAGCCCCAGCCGCAGCCTAAGCCGCAGAAGCAAGAGCAACAGAAGCCGCGGGGCGAGCAGACGGATCTGCCGCGCCAGCAGTAACGGGGCGACACGCGATAGTTGCAGAGTGTCAACAGGTTGTCCCTGTTGCACTGGCTCAAAGATAACCGCCGCCCGTCGCGCATGGCGTGACGGGCGGCGGCACGTTCGTCCAAAGGCACGGGGCCGTGCGCTCTTTCTGTGGCTTTGCGCCCACGTGCACCGACCGGACCGACAAGCCCCTCCCGCGGTGCACCGTGGGGGCTTCGTGTGCGGAGCCTGGCTGCGGCGTGACCTTAGTGCTGGGTGCGCATCTGGCAGACCCCGCATTCCAGCACGTAGGCGTTGCCGGGGATGGCCTTGGCCAGGTGCTTCACATGGGCGGCGCGTTCGCCGATCTCGTGCAGGTTGCTGCGTTCGTGGCAGTCCAGCACTGCCAGCGAGACGGAGACGAACGGAAAGCGCCGCTCCATGCCGTCGCGCCCGCGCGCGGTAATCCAACCGCGCGCGATGTCCTCGGCGCAGTAGCAGCCGCGCACCAGCCGCCCGAAGCAGCGCGTGGCCGCCCGGCACACCCGTTCGGCATGGCGGGGCGAGGTGATGCACACGAAGTCGTCGCCGCCGATGTGCGCCACGTAGTCGCCCTTGGCCCCGTGCCGCTGCACTGCCCATGACAGCACTTTGGCCAGCAACAGGATGATCCTGTCGCCGTTCTTGAAGCCGTAGGTGTCGTTGTAGCTCTTGAAGTTGTCCAGGTCAGCGTACAGCAGCGAAAAGGGCTGCCCCCCGGCCAGGCGTGTTTCCAGTTCCTTTTCCAGCGCCACGTTGCCCGGCAGGCCGGTCAGGGGGTTGATGCCCTTGGCCAGTTCCACCTGCACCTGGGCCAGTTTGTGCAGCAGCCGCTGCACCGAAACGATGCCCGCCAGCACCCCGGCGCGGGTGATCATGATGTCGTCGTAGGCCTGCAACCGGCTGCGCGACATGGCAAGGCGGGCGGCGTCCTCCACGGGGGTGGTCTGCTCCAGCACCAGCGGCCCCGCGTCCATGACGGCGGACACGGGCCGCTTGAAGTACAGCGCCACCCCGTACTGCGCCGAAAGCTGCCGGTTGAGGTGGTAATCCATTATCAGCCCCAGCGGCTTGCCGCGTTCGTCCGTCACGGCGATGCTGGTCAACGGATCGGACGTCTCGAACAACCTGCGAACCTCGCCCGCCAGGGTGGTGGGGGGCACGGTGTGGGCCGGTTCTGCCAGTTCGCCCACGGGCATGGAGCAGGCAAGGCTGCCCACGCTGGGCAGTTGCGCCGTGGGGCGCAGTTCACCGATGTCCACATGGGTTTCCTGCTTGGGGTGGTCGGGGCGGCCCAGGTAGTAGCCCTGGCCGTAGTGCGCGCCGATGGCCATCAGGGTGGCCGCTTCCTCCCGGGTTTCGATGCCTTCCGCGATGACCCGCGAACCGATCTTTTCGGCAAAGCTGACCAGCGTTTCCATCAGCGCGCGGCGCACCGGGTCGCGGTTGATGTTGCGGATGAGCGACATGTCGATCTTGATGAAGTCGGGCTTCAGCTCGGCGATGGTGGCAAGGCCGGAATAGCCGGTGCCCGCGTCGTCGATGGCCACCTTGAACCCCTGCCCCCGGTAGTGCGACAGGGTTTTGTAGAACACCCCGAAATCGCGGATGGAATGCCGCTCGGTGATCTCGAAGACGATGTTTTCCGGCGCAAGCCCCATGGCCCGCACCGCCTCCAGCGTGCTGCCGGGGGTAAAGCCGGGGTCGGTGAGGGTGCGCGGGTGGATGTTCAGGAACAGCTTCTGGTCCGGGGCCAGGGTGCCCGCGCAGGCAATGGCCCGTTCGCGGCAGATGCGTTCCAGCGCGAAGAGCATGCCCAGTTCCTCTGCGATGTCGAACAGCATCATGGGCGAGTGGAAGGGGGTGTCCACCGGGCCACGGCTCAGGGCCTCCCAGGCCATGATGCGCCCGGTGGGAAAGCGCACGATGGGCTGGTACAGGGTGCGGATGGCGTTGTCCTGCAATACGGCCTTGAAGTCGCGCGCAAGGCGCAGGTCGGACAGGTCCAGTTCCTTGCGGGCCATGGTGCGCGCCTCGCGCACGGCCTGAAAGAATTCCCGGCGCGGCTCCGCCCCGGGGCGGCGGCGGTAGGTGGCGCAACCCACGCCGATGTGCACCTCGCGCCCGGTCCAGCGCAGCACGGAATCCTTCAGGTGGTGCTGCAACCTCAGCTTCATGGTGAAGGCGGCGTCGGCCAGGCGCTGCGGGCGGGTGGCCGGTTCCGGCCAGAACACCAGGAATTCGCCCGACTCCAGCGGCAGCAGGTGATGCCCCGATGGGGGCTGGCCGCTCAGGCCCGGCAGCGCTGCCCACAATCCGTCCACCAGCAGGGATTCGATGCCCGCGGTTATTTCCTCTCCGTACAGGTCGCGCACCAGCACGTGGTCCACCATGCGCACCAGCAGCATGTGCAGCGCCTCGTGCCGGGCCACCATCTCGCGTACCGAGGCGTCCGTGGCGTGGGCGGAATGCGCGTGGTGCGCGGAATCGGGTACGGTCAGCGAAGTGGCGCGAGCACTAGGCGTGGCACCTGACAGGATAGTTGGTGCGGCGCCAGGGATGGAACCGGGCACGGCTTCGGGGACTTCGATGCCCGTGAAGACCGGAGGCATGTTTGCGGCGTGCCCGGTGCCCGGCGCAAGGCCGTCCGGGTGCGCTGCGTGGCCCGTATCGCCGCGCCTGCGGCCCAGCATTTCCAGCAACGGCTCCAGCCAGGTATGTTGCATGTATCCCCCCGGATACTGTCGGACACGTTGTCGGGCACGACCCGGCGCGGAATGGTGAGTGTGCCGTCCGCTGTCCGTTTGCCTTCGAAGGCGTGGTGACGGTTGCGTGACGCCGTGCGGCGCCAGTACGTCTCTCGGCGGGTAGTTAGCATGAAGATGCCGGTGACGACGGTGACGGACAGATGACGATTTGCAGAAGCCGCGGCGCTGGCGGGCTGCAAGCGGGAAGGCCGGGGCTGCAAGCGGGAAGGCGGGGGGTGACGAGCAAGGCGAGAGGGCAGGGGGGGCGCGCCGATGGTTGGCAGGAACGGTGCGGAGTGCTGGCGGAAGGGGAGGGGGCGCGCCGGGGCAGGGCCGCGCCGCATCCGGTCAGGTCCGGCTGGGGAGACACGGTCAGAAGACGCGGCCCCGAAGGTCCGTCTCGGGATGTCCGGTTCGGGATGTCCGGTTCGGGGTGTCCGGCCCGGAACGGGAGCAGGCGGCTCAGGCCAGGGGCAGGCGCACCACGACCACCGCGCCGCCTTCCGGCGCTTCCTCGATGGTGATGGTGCCCTTGTGGTTGGTGACCACGATGAAGTAGGCCACCGAAAGGCCAAGCCCCGTGCCCGCGCCTGCCTCGCGCGTGGTGAAGAACGGCTCGAAGGCCCGGCGGCGCAGTTCCGGCGACATGCCGGGGCCGTTGTCGGCCACCTCTATGCGCAGGTGCGCCGCCTCCACGGCGGTGGTCAGGGTGAGCACCGGCGGCGGCCCGTCGTCGCGCAGCGCCAGCGCCTGCGCCGCGTTCTTGAACAGGTTCAGGAACACCTGCTCCATTTCGCTGGCGGAACAGCGAACCGGCGGCAACTGCGGGTCGTAGCGGCGCACCACGACAATGCGCTTGAAGTCGTAGTTGCGGGCCAGGCTGTAATCGGTAACCGCCAGTTCCAGGGTGCGCTCCAGCAGGTCGTTGATCTGCACCGGCACGCGCGAAGGGTCGCTGCGGCGGCTGAAGGTGAGCATGTTGGCCACGATGCGCGTGGCGCGTTCGCCCGATTCACGGATGCCGTCCAGCAAGCCGCCGATGCGGCGTTCTGCGGCGTAGGCGGCAATGCGGTCGAAATCCATGCCCTGCCGTTCCGCCGCCGCGTGGTTGGCGGGCAGGTCGTCCAGCAGACGGCGGCGCAGGTTCTGCACCCCTTGCAGGATGCCTCCCAGCGGGTTGTTGATCTCGTGGGCCATGCCCGCCGCAAGCCCACCCACCGAGGCCATCTTTTCGGCCTGCACCATCAGGTCTTCCATGGCGGCGCGTTCGCTCACGTCGTCCAGACGCAGGATGCCCCACATTTCCTCGCCGGTTTCCAGCGGAATGGCGGTGACGTCCTCCACCCGGCGGGATTCGCCGGACAGGGTTCCCGGTTGCGACCCCGCCGGAAGCTCTACGGGGGTGACCACCCGTTCCGGCGGCATGGCCGCGCCCCCGCGCCGGGCCGCGTGCAGCCGGGGCAGGTGGCGGGCCAGTTCCGGGGCGACTTCCACCAGCGCGCGGCCATGGGCGGATGGGGCCGCAACGCCGAAGCGCCGTTCCGCAGCGGGATTCCATAGCACCACCCTGTCGGCGGCGTCGGCCACCACGATGGCCGAGGGCATGGCATCCAGCACGCCCTTCAGGTGGCGCTGGGCGCGGGACAGGGCGCGGTTGGCGCGCGAAAGGTCGGCCAGCAGGACCTGACGCTCGCGCTCCGACTCCATGAGTACCGTCAGGTCGTTCAGGATGAAGGCCACGGCGTCGGGCGTGCTCGGTGCGCCGCCCACGGGGTACAGGCGCAGGGCCATCCAGCGGGTCTGGCCGTCGGGCGTGGCGTCGGGCGGAAATTCCAGCGGCTCGGTGGCGATGGCCTCGCCCGCAAGGGCGGCTTGGGCCAGCCCGTGCAGCCGGGCGTGCAGCACGTAGCGGTCCT
Source organism: Nitratidesulfovibrio sp. SRB-5 (assembly GCF_019931275.1). Taxonomy (NCBI): domain Bacteria; kingdom Pseudomonadati; phylum Thermodesulfobacteriota; class Desulfovibrionia; order Desulfovibrionales; family Desulfovibrionaceae; genus Nitratidesulfovibrio; species Nitratidesulfovibrio sp. SRB-5. The sequence continues at coordinate 1,521,547 of NZ_JAIOTY010000002.1, forward strand.
GGTCCAGGGTGTACACGGCGGGGCTGCCCGTGGCTTCGGCAAGGCCGTGCAGGGCCAGCCATTCGGCATTGGCCTCGCGCAGGGTGCCGTCCGGGTGCAGCAGGGCCATGGCGAAGGGGGCCTGGGTGAGCACGGCACGGAACTGCTGCTCGCGCGCGTGCAGGGCCTGCTCGGTCTTTTTCAGGTCCGTGATGTCGGTCAGCATCACCAGCACCGCCGGGCGGCCATCCCACTCCAGCAGGACCCCGGTGCCGAACACCCAGCGCTCGCCATCGGGTGCGCAGATGCGCACCGGGGGGTAGGTGCCCAGCGGTTCGCCGCTCAGGCGGCGCATGTACCTGTCCCTGGCCACGGGCCGGTCGCCGGGGTGCAGGTGGTCGGTGAACGGAGTGCCCACCAGGTCCTGCGCGGGTCGGCGCAGTATTTCGCCGATGCGCGGGTTGACGAAGCGCAGCAGCCCGTCCTGGATGACCGCTATGCCTTCCTGCGCGTTCTGGAAGATGGAGCGGTATTTCAGTTCCGCCGCGGCCAGGCGCTGTTCGGTGGCCTTGCGTTCCTCCACCTCGCGTTCCAGTTCAGCACCGCGCCTGGCAAGGGCCCCCAGCGCGGTGACGAAGGTAAGCCCCAGCAGCGCGAACACGGTTACGGCCAGGGACGCCGTGGCCAGGATGTAACGGCGTTCTCCGGCGTGCACGTCGCCAAGGTACGATCCGGTGCCGATGTAGCAGGCCAGTTCGGGGATGGGCAGCACGAACGACAGCTTTTCTTCCGGCGCGCTGCTGTCGGGCGGCGTGTAGTGGTACGAGAAATAGCCGCCGTCGGGGTTCGCCTGCGCGGTCCTGATGAGCTCCACGATGATGGCCGCCCCGTTCGCATCGCGCAGGCCAAGGCCGCTGCGGCCTTCCATCAGCCGGTCGTAGGGCTGGACCAGCACGGTGCCGTCGTAGCCGCTCATGAAGATGTAGTTGGGGCCGCGGGTATCGTTGAAGATCATGGTGCGCACCCGCTCGCGTACCAGCACCAGGGCGTGGTCGCGGCCATAGGCGCCTGCGGCCAGTTCATCCAGCACCGGTTGCACCTGGTTGCGGGCCAGCAGCACCATTTCGCGCAGGTGGCTGCGGCGGTATGTTTCCGCCGTTTCCCAGAAGGTGTGCACCGCGTGCAGCAGGAACAGGGTGAACACCGCGCACGCCAGTACCAGCAGCAGCCACAGCCGCCGCACGGGCGGGCTGCGCAGAAGCTGGGCAAGGGTGCGGGGGGGAATGGCGTTCATTGTGTGCCTGGGGGAGTGAAGGGCTGGTCGTGCGGCGGAATGACCGTCAGTTTAGCACCGAGCAACCCGGGGTGCCGTGATAAAGGCGCCATGGCGCGCCACTGCCCGCAAGGGGCGCCGGAAGTGCGCCTGAAGTGCGCCAGACGCCGGAACGCGGCGCTTTTCTTTCCGCGCCGCTGCTGGTAGTGCTGTGCCGCACCGACCCTTCGGTTTTGCCGCAGGGGGTGATGCAAGCCCTATTAATACCTGAAATACGAACCGAAGGAAATAGTAATGGCGCTCTCGCATCCTGGGGTGAGCGCCATGCCCGCACTTCGACGACCATGCAACCACGCCGGATACACGGCGGAGAACGGATGACCCTGCCCAAGACATGGCTGGTGGTGCGCCTGAGTGCGCTGGGCGACGTGGTGCTGACCACGGGCGTCCTGCTGTGGCTGCATCGTGCCCGTGGCTGGCGCTTCGTGGTGCTGACGCGGCCGCAGTGGGCACCGGTGTTCCGCAACCACCCCGCCGTGGACCGGGTGGCCACGGTGGATCCGCACGACCTGCGCCCCGCCGCGTTGCCCGGCTTCGTGCGTGGGCTGGCGGCGTCGCTGCCGGGCGCGGGCCTGCTGGACCTGCATGGCACCCTGCGCTCGCGGCTGCTGGGGCTGCTGTGGCCCGGACCGGTGCGCCGCTATCCCAAGTTTTCGGTGGAACGTCGCCTGTTCCTGCGGTCCGGCGGCAGGCTGTTCCGCGAACGGTTGCGCGCCAGCAACGTGACGCAACGGTACGCCCTGGCCGTGCAGGATGCGCCGCCGCCGCGTTCGGCGTTGCTGCCGCGCATTCTGCTGGACGACGCGGAGAGCGCGCGGGGCGTGGCCCTGCTGCGCGAGGCCGGGCTGCTGCCTGCGGGAACGCCGGATGGCGCTACGGACGGGGCCCCCGTTCCGGCCCGCCCGCTGGTGGCCCTGCATCCCTATTCCACGCATCCGGACAAGGCCTGGCTGCCCGATGCCTGGCGCGATCTGGCCGGGCGTCTTTCCGCCGCCGGGCATGCGTGGTTCGTGGTTGGGCGGTCCGGCGGAAAGGGAAATGCTGTTGCTGAAGCTGGGGGCGACGAGGCCGCGCCGCTCTTCGCGCTTGTGGAGCAGACCCGACGTGCGGGCGGACTGGCGGCGGATTTCACCGACCGCACGGACCTGCGCGAAACCTGCGCGCTGCTGGCCGCCGCGGACGTGCTGGTGACCGGAGATTCCGGCCCCATGCATCTGGCCGCCGGGGTGGGCACCCCGGTGGTGGCGCTGTTCGGCCCCACCACCCGCGAATGGGGCTTCTACCCGGAAGGCCCGCGCGATGTGGTGCTGGAAACCGGCGATGCCTGCCGCCCCTGTTCGCTGCACGGCAGCAGGCGCTGCGCCCGTTCCGGGCGCTGCATGACCGGCATCGCGCCCGATGCGGTGTTTGCGGCGGTGCGGCGGGTGGTTGGCGATGGAATGGCCGGGGCGGGCGCGGACGCCAAGAACTGCTGACGGCAGGGCCGCTGGCGGCGGGTCCGGTAGTGTCAGGCCCGCTGGCGCCGGATTATGCGGACGCCGGGCGTTGCTGGCGCCGGATTATGCGGACGCCGGGCGTTGCGGCGGCGTTGGGGAAGGCGCGGGCAGCGAACTGTAGTGGCCGGATGTCGGCGGCATTGCCGGATGGGGAACTGGCGGGATGGCGTGGTGCGCCGCCCGCCTTTTTTTTCGTCAGCGCGAAAGACGAGACAGCAGTTCCCGCGCCTCGGTCAGCGAAGGGTCGGCCTGCCACGCGCGGTTGGCGTATTCGTACGCCTTGTCGCGCTTGCGCCACTCCATGTACAGCTTGGCCAGGTTCAGCATGGTGCGCGGGTGCGAGCCGAACTGGCGCAATGCGCGCAGGTACACGATTTCCGCCTTGGGGTATTCGCGCAGTTCCAGATAGGCGGCCACCGCTCCGGAGTAGGCCGGTGCTTCTCCGGAAAAGCGTTCCAGCGCCGATTCGAACAGTTCCGCCGCCTCGTAGAACAGCCGTGCCCGCAGGAACCGCTGCCCGATGTCGCTGAGCACCCCGGGCTCGTGGCCCCATTCGTCGGCCACCCGGCGCAGCAGGGCCCGCCCGCGCGGCAGGTCGCCCGCGTCCAGCCTGTCCTGGCCGTTGCCGGTCAGTTCCATCTTGCGCATCAGTATTTTCTGGGCCTGCTCGGCGGCGCGGGCGCGCTCCTCTTCCAGCATGGCATGGCGGATGGATTCCAGCCGGTCGGCCAGGGGCAGTTCGTCGCCGGGGGCATAGGTCACGTACGGGCCGGAAAGCACCTTGCGCGTTTCGAAGAACTTGCGGATGACGTGGTTTCGGTTGAGATCGTTGACGAATTCATGGATGTGCACTTCCGTCTCAAAGCGCGCCTGCCCGATCAGCAGGGTGCCTTCGTACGCCTTGAGGGCCTTTTCCATGGCCTCCAGGGCGCGGGGCAGGTAGCCGCGCGCCAGATAGGCACGGGACCGCGCGATGTTGTCGCGCACGGCCTTGGGGGCGGTCATTCGCATGGGGAGTCCTTGCCGGAGCCGTGCTGGCCTGAGCGGTGTGAGCCGGAGCAGTGTGAGCCGGAACAGTGTGGGGCGGAACAGTCGGGTGTGGCGCAGTCGGAGGCAGAGCAGGAGGGGGCGATGCCGTGCATCGCGGGGTCGGCATGGGGGGCCGGGGCGGCGTGCGCCCAGCAGCGGCGCACCTCGTCGGCCTGGGCGCGCAGCAGGCTGTCCACGTCGTCGGGCACCAGCAGGCGGATGTCCGCGCCGCGCAGCCATTTGCCGCGCAGCAGGGACGCGCTGATGTCCAGCCGGGGCAGGGGCAGGAAGGTCAGGGTGGTATCCCCGTAGGGGCCGCCGCGCAGCAGGTGGCGTTCCGTGTCCGGCGCGGCCTGTGCATGGTCCGTCTGGGGCGCTAGCGGGGCGGCGTCGGGCCAGTGGGCGGCCAGGGCGGCACGGAAGGCTTCCGGCCCGCTGCCCGCGCGGGGCACCACCACGAAGTCGGCGACGCGCGGCAACTCCACTCCCCGGTGCCAGTGGGGCAGCATCTCGAAATCCTCGCCGCCCAGGATGAAGAACGGCGTGGCGTCCGGTTCGGCGGCGCGGTAGGCGTGCAGGGTGTCCCAGGTGTACGAGGGGCCGCTGCGCCCGCCTTCCAGCGCGTTCACGGCCAGCGCGGCAAACGGGCGCACGGCGGCATGCAGCAGGGACAGGCGCAGCCCGAAGGGCAAGAGGTCGTGCCCTTCCTTGTGGGGGGGCACGGCGCACGGGACGAGGTCGATGCGGTCGGGCCGCAGCGCCTCGGCCACCTCGATGGCCAGGCGCAGATGCCCCGCATGCACCGGGTTGAAACTGCCGCCAAGTATGCCGATGCGCCGCATGAACCTTTTGCCGCCCCCGTGGTTCGTTCGTGTTCCGTGATGCGTTTGGTGGCGGTCCGGGCAGCAGGCGCTTGCGGACCGCATGGGCGATGCTGGCGCGGCGGCACCCAGCGGGCCGCCGCGCCAGTCCTGTACCGGCTATTCGAGAATTTCCGCCACTCCCGCCATTCCCGTTACTCCCGGACCTGGCCCGCGCCGAACACCACGAACTTGGTGGTGGTCAGTTCCTGCACGCCCATGGGGCCGTAAGAGTGCAGCTTGGACGTGCTGATGCCGATCTCGGCGCCAAGGCCCAGCTGCCCGCCGTCGTTGAAGCGGGTGGAGGCGTTCACCGCCACCATGGAGGCGTCGGCCTCGCGCAGGAAGCGCATGGCCCGCCCATGGTCGCGGGTGCAGATGATTTCGGTGTGGTTGGACCCGTGCGCGGCGATGTGGGCCAGCGCCTCGTCCATGTCGTCCACCACGCGCACGGCCAGGATCAGGTCGTGGAATTCCATGCCGTAGTCTTCCGGGGCGGCGGCGGTGGCGGCATCGCCCAGCAGGGGCAGCGCCGTCGGGCACGCGCGGAAGGTCACTCCGGCAGGGGCCAGCCGGGCGGCCACGGCGGGCAGCAGGGCTGCGGCCTCGTCCTTGTGCACCAGCAGGCATTCCAGCGCGTTGCACACGCCGGGGCGCTGCACCTTGCCGTTGAAGACGATCTCCACGGCCTGGTCAAGGTCCGCGCCCGCGTCCACATAGGCGTGACACACGCCCTTGTAGTGCTTCAGGACGGGCATGGTGGCTTGCTGCACCACGGCGCGGATCAGGGTTTCGCCCCCGCGCGGGATGATCACGTCGATGTACTGCTCCAGCGCGCACAGGGCGCCCACGGCGGCCCGGTCGGTACGCGAGACCACCTGCACAGCATCGCCGGGCAGGCCGGAGGCGGACATGGCCTCGGCAATGAGCCCGGCCAGGGCCAGGTTGGAGTGGATGGCCTCCGACCCGCCGCGCAGGATCACCGCGTTGCCCGCCTTCAGGCACAGGATGGCGGAATCGATGGTCACGTTGGGGCGCGATTCGTAGATGATGGCGATGACGCCGAGGGGAATGCGCATGCGCCCCACCAGCAGGCCGTTGGGGCGCTGCCACTGGGTTTCCACCGCGCCCACCGGGTCGGGCAGGCCCGCCACGTGGCGGCAGGCGGCGGCCATTTCGGCCATGATGCGCGGGGTAAGGCGCAGGCGGTCCATGCGCGGGGCGTCCATGCCCGCCGCTTCGGCGGCGGCCAGGTCGCGCGCGTTGGCGGCCAGTATGTCGGACTCGCGCGATTCCAGCAGCCCGGCAAGGCGGACCAGGGCGTCGATCTTGGCGGCGGGGGCCGCGGCGGCCAGCTTGCGGGCGGCTGCCTTGGCGCGCTTGCCCATGGATTCGACCAGTTGGACGATGTCGCTCGTGGCGGTGTCCCTGGTTGCATCCGGGGCGGTGGTGGTGTTCTGCGTGCTCATGGCGGCTCCGGCGCTCTGGCGTTCCGTGTGGTGGCGGAACGACGTGAAGGTTGCGAAAGATTGCTATAGCCGCAGCCCCCCGGCAACGCAACAGTATGCCCTGCGGGCGTGCGGAAGGGCAAGGCGCAGGGCCAGTTCCGGCACGGTGATGGTGGTATGGCCGAGGCGCGCGGAAGGGCAGGGCGGTTCGCGCCTTTCGTTCGCCGCAGGGTGCATGGCTGCCGTTCATGCGCAAGTGCAGAGGGGGGCGGGTGAAGGGCGGGCACGGCAAGGACGTGCACAGGACCTGACACCCTGACGGAGTTCCATGTGATGGAATGCCCCCCCCTCGCGCATCGCGCAAGGCGGCTTGCATGATTTTGGCGGTGCCCCACGGACAGGACGGGAAGGTCTTGTCAAAACCCGCAAGCCCAGACGGGCCGCGAGGAACCGGCTTCCGGCCGGAATCCTTTTGACATTTCTGTAATGGGCACGTAAAAGAATCGGGCTTTGCGATTTCCAGCCATAAAGCGGCCCTGCGCCGCATTCCAAGGAGCAATTCGCATGTCGGAGAACACTGTCCGCAAAGGCCTGCCGCGCGCCCAGCAGCAGCCTGTAATTCCCCAGCAGCTGCAGGGCGAGGTGTCCGGAGAGGCCGCGCCGCTGCTGCGCTTCGTGCTCGACAACGCCCGCTATATCGCCGCCGGTCTCGGCGTGCTGGTGCTGGCCGCCGGTGCCGGCGCGGGTTACCGCTGGTGGGCTGCCGACAAGGCGCGCCAGGCGCAGGCCGATCTGGGCACGATTATCGTGGCCAAGACCGGCGCGGATCGCGTGCAGGCCCTGGAGGCGTTTCTGGCCAAGGCTCCGTCGGGCGTGCGCAACGCCGTGCTGCTGGACCTTGCCGCCGCCGCCATGGAGCAGAAGGACTACGACAAGGCCGCCTCGGCCTGGGAACGCCTGGCCGCCGCCGATGGCGCCATCGGCGTGGTGGCCCGCATCGGTCGCGCGCAGGCCCTGTCGCAGGCTGGCAAGGATGCCGAGGCCCTGACCGTGCTGGAAGGCCTGGAAAGCTCGGTGAGCGAGATTTCGCGCAATGCCGTTCGCGGCCAGCTGGCAGTGGTGGCGGAGCGTGCGGGCAAGCTGGACCGCGCCGTGGCTGCCTACGAGCAGCTGATGGCCTCCGAATCCGCCGGCAACAAGGACTATTTCAAGAGCCGCGCCGAAGCGCTGAAGGCCCGCATGCAGAAGGGGGGCGCGTAAGCCCATGAGCGAGTCCACTGCAACATCGGGCGCGACTCCGGGTGCCCGCCCGGTGAATCCCCTGCTGGCCGATGAACCCGGCGCGCGCCGCCTGCTGCTGGGCAACGAGGCCATCGTGCGCGGGGCGCTGGAGGCGGGCGTCAACCTGGTGGCCTGCTACCCCGGCACCCCGTCGTCCGAAGTGCCCGACACCTTCCGCCGCATCGGCGGCGGTGGCCGCTATCGCCTGGAATATTCGGTGAACGAGAAGGTGGCCATGGAAGTGGGGGCGGGTGCCGCCCTGGCCGGGGCCCTGACGCTGGTGACCATGAAGCACGTGGGCGTCAACGTGGCCGCCGACCCGCTGCTGACCATGACCTACACCGGACTGCCCGGCGGCCTGCTGCTGCTTTCCGCCGATGACCCCGGCTGCCACGCCAGCCAGAACGAACAGGACAACCGCACCTATGCCCGTTTCGCGGGCATGCCGTGCTTCGAGCCCGCCACCGCGCAGGAAGCCAAGGACATGACGCGCGATGCGCTGCTGCTGGCGCGCGAGCTTGAACAGCCCGTGCTGCTGCGCACCACCACCCGCGTCAACCACCTGCGCGGCGCCGTGGAATTCGGCCCCCTGGGCCAGCCCGCGCCCATCGTGCCCTTCGAGCGCAACCCCCGCCGTTTCGTGCCCGTGCCCGCCGTGGCCCGCGTGCGCCACGCCGAACTGGTCAGGCACCTGGGCATGGCGCGGGAGAAGGCCGAGCATTCTCCGTGGAACACCGTGCGCGGCGAAGGGCGCTTCGGCGTCATCGCCAGCGGCATCAGCCGCGCCTACCTGTCCGACGCCCTGCACGAGACGGGCTGGGACGACCGGGTGAAGGTGCTGGACCTGGGCATGACCTGGCCCCTGCCGGAAGCCCTGCTGACCGACTTCCTGTCCCAGTGCGACGCCGTGCTGGTGCTGGAAGAACTGGAACCCCTGCTGGAAAACGACGTGCGCGCCCTGGTGCAGCGCAACAACCTGCCCGTGGCCGTCAGCGGCAAGGGCGGCGCGCTGACCATCTACGGCGAATACTCCACCCAGACCGTCACCCAGGCCCTGGCCGACCTGCTGGGCGAAACCGCCCGGCTGCCGATCGCCTGCGACCCGGAAACGGCCCTGCCCGTGCGCCCGCCCAACCTGTGCCCCGGCTGCTCGCACCGCGCGCTGTACTATGCCGTGCGCAAGGTGTTCGGCGACGACGCCGTGTACTCCAGCGACATCGGCTGCTACACGCTGGGGCTGCTGCCGCCGCTGCGCATGGCCGACTTCCTGTTCTGCATGGGCTCGTCGGTGTCTTCCGGTTCCGGGTTCGCCACGGCCTCGGGCAAGCCCACGCTGGCCTTCATCGGCGATTCCACCTTCTTCCATTCCGGCATCACCGGGCTGGTCAACGCGGTGTTCAACAAGCACGACCTGATCGTGGTGGTGCTGGACAACGGCACCACGGCCATGACCGGACATCAGCCCAACCCCGGCGTGGTCCAGGAAGTGCTGGGCAACGCCTGCGTGCACCTGGACATAGAGGCCGTGGTGCGCGGCTGCGGCGTGGCCGACGTGGTCAAGGTGCGGCCCTTCAACGTCAAGTCCACCATGAAGGCCCTGGCGGAAATGAAGGAACGCTCCGGCGTGCGCGTGATCATCGCCGAAGAGCCGTGCGTGCTCTACGCCCGGCGCACCCTGAAGAAGCCGCGCAACCAGGTGGCCTACGTTGCCGAGCAGGGGCCGTCCGTGGCCGACTGCCTGGAACACCTGGCCTGCCCCGCCTTCTTCCGCGACGACACCGGCATCCACGTGGACGAGAACCTCTGCGGCGGCTGCATGGTCTGTCTGCAGGTTGCGGACACCATCAAGGCCCGCAAGAGGAGCGACGCATGAGCACCCCCGCACGCATCCGCATCTACCTTACCGGCGTGGGCGGACAGGGCACCCTGACCGCCACCACCCTGCTGGCCCGCACCGCCCTGGACCAGGGGCTGGAAGTGACCTCCGGCGAAATCCACGGCATGGCCCAGCGCGGCGGGGTGGTGGAATCCACCATCCTGCTCGGCGGCTGGATGAGCCCCAAGATCGGCCATGGCGAGGCGGACCTGATCCTTGGCTTCGAACCGCTGGAAACCCTGCGCGGCATGACCCACCTGGCCGCCGGGGGCAGCGTGCTGTCCAATACCGAGCCGCTGCCGCCGGTGGGCGTTTCCACCGGGCGCGAAGCCTACCCCGAGATGGAGCGCATCCGCGCCAAGGTGGAAGGCTGCGCCGCCAAGTCGTGGTTCCTGCCCTGCCGCACCCTGGGCCTTCAGGCCGGGTCGGTGCAGGCGGGCAACAGCGTGCTGCTGGGCGCGGCCTGCGCCTCTGGGCTTCTGCCCTTTGGTCCGGACGCGCTGGAAGCCGCCATCCGCACCCATCTTGCCCCCAAACTCATGGACATGAACCTGAGGGCGGTCGAACTGGGTGTTCGGGCCGTAGCCTCCGCGAGCTGACCGCATGACCACCATTACCGACGACAAGCGCCTCCAGCCCTATCTCGGCACGCTCCAGAAGATCGTGTCCGACATGGGGCCGCAGCGACCGTTTCAGTCCACCCTGAAGTCGCTGCTCCGCACGCTGGCTGAAAACCATGACTTCCAGCGGCCGCACATCGTCATCTTCGACCCGGAGACCCGCACCCTCAAGCTCAGCCTGTCGCAGACGCCCACCAAGGCGGACCACGTGGAATACGAGCCGGGCGTGGGCGTGACGGGGCAGGTGTTCTCCACGGGCCAGCCGGTCATCGTGCCGCGCATCAAGGACCACCCGGCCTTCCTGAACAAGGCCTTTGGCCGTACCGACGAAGAGCAGGAAAACCTGGCCTTCATCTGCGTGCCGGTTCTGGGGCCCGCCGACGAACCCCGGCAGGGCCGCGAAGTCATCGGCACGCTGAGCGTGGACACCCCCTCGGTGTCCATGCCGCAGCTGGAATCGCACTGCCGGTTCCTGGAGGTGGTGGCGGGCATGATCGCCAACCACGCCTCGTACCTGCAGGAGGAAATGGCCCGCCAGAAGCACCTGATGACCCAGGGCCTCATCGTGGGCGACAGCAACGACATCGGGTTCACCCCGTCCAACGTGGTTGCCGCGTCCAAGGCCATGAGACTGGTGCTGAACCAGGCGGCCCAGGTTGGCCCCAGCCGCGCCACGGCGTTGCTGCGGGGCGAATCGGGCACCGGCAAGGAACTGCTGGCGGAAGCCATCCACCAGACCAGCCCCCGGCGCGAGATGCCCCTGATCAAGCTGAACTGCGCGGCGCTGCCCTCCGAACTGGTGGAAAGCGAGTTGTTCGGCTACCAGAAGGGCGCCTTCACCGGGGCGGTGCACACCAAGAAGGGCCTGTTCGAACTGGCCAACAAGGGCACCCTGTTCCTGGACGAAGTGGGCGAACTGTCGCCCAACGCCCAGGCCAAGGTGTTGCGCGCCATCCAGGAGCAGGAAATCCAGCGCCTGGGCAGCGAACAGACCATCACCGTGGACGTGCGCCTGATCTGCGCCACCCACCAGCCGCTGGAGGAGCTTGTCGAGCGGGGGTTGTTCCGCGAGGACCTGTACTACCGCATCAACGTGTTCCCCATCTTCATTCCGCCGCTGCGCGAGCGGCGCGAAGACATCCTGCCGCTGGCGGAACACTTCCTGCGCATCTATTCCGACGAATACGCGCGCAGCATCAAGCGCATCTCCACCCCGGCCATCGACCTGCTGACGCAGTACCACTGGCCCGGCAACATCCGCGAACTGAAGAACTGCATCGAACGCGCGGTGCTGGTGTGCGACGAACAGGTCATCCGCACCTACCACCTGCCGCCTTCGTTGCAGACTGCGGAATCCACCGCCACGGACACCAACCTCTCGTTCTGCGAGGCGGTGGCCAAGTTCGAGCAGGAACTGCTGGTGGACGCGCTGAAAAAGGCGCGCGGCAACATGTTGCAGGCCGCCCGCGACCTGCGCGTGAGCTACCGCATCGTCAACTACAAGGTGAAGAAGTACGGCATCGACGCCAAGAAGTTCGCCGTGGCCAAGGCGCGCGGCATGAAATAGGCGCTGCCCGGCTGACGCACGCATTGATGCGACCGGCTTCCGGCAACGGGGGCCGGTCGTTTGCTTTTGGCGGTCGCGGCGAAGCAGGGTGAACCATGGAAACAGCAATGAATATCCACGACATGCAACGCTGCATCGAGGACAATCTGGCTACACGGCTGGCCGCGCAAGTGCCCCTGCTGGGTGGCGGGGACGCAACCGACCACACAGACGGGGCGGCGGGCCGGGAGAACGGGCAGGGCACGCAGATGCAGCCGGAGTGCAGGCCTGACCTGCTGGACCGGTCGGACGTGCGCGCCGTGTACGCCGGGGTGGCCTCGGACACTTTCAACAAGGCCTTCGCGTATGGGGGCGGCCTGCCGCTGGCGGATACGGTGGCGGCGGTGCGGTCGTTTTTCGGTGGGCATGGCGCACCGTACACGTGGTGGCTGGGGCCGCTTTCCGGCGCTGGGGACGGGGCAGGGGAAGGGGAGGACATTCCCGCCGCGCTGGCGGCGCACGGCTTTGCCGCGGGCGAAGTGGAAACCGGCATGTACCTGCCGCTGGCGGATGCGGAACTGGAAGAGCCAGCACCAACGCCGGGGCTGGATATCCGTGTTGTCCATGATGCGGAGGGAGTGACGGATTTTGCCTCGGTGCTGGCCGCCAATTGGAATCCGCCCGACGGCGAGGTGTTGCGCTTCTACCGTTGCGCCGCCCCGGCCCTGTGCAGTCCCGGTTGCCCCGCAACACTGCTGGCGGCGTATCTGGACGGCCAACTGGCGGCGGCTGCGGAAGTGTACCGCACCGCGTCGGGATGCCTTGCGGCAGGGGACGCCGCGCACCTCGACGTGGCGGGCGTGTACAACGTGTGCACGCTGGAGGCCTTCCGGCGGCGTGGACTGGGCTCCGCCGTCACTCGCGCCGCCTTGCTGCACGCCCGGCAGGCGGGCTGCCGCCACGCTGTGTTGCAGGCCTCGGGCGAGGGGTACCGCGTCTATGCCCGGCTGGGCTTTCGCGACGTGGGGCGCTTCGTGGAGTGCGTGCCCGTGGATTGAGCGGTACGCATCCTGTGTGCGGCGGCGCGATGCCTTCGCGCCAGACAAATGAACGACAAAAACGGGCGGGACCGCGCATGCTGCGCAATCCCGCCCGTTGCATTCCGATGATGCATGTCAGGTGCAGACCGGTATTGCCCGGGCTGTCCAGTCTGTCTTGTCTATCTTGTCCGGGCTGACCGGCTTGCCGGGGGTGTCGGTCCGTCCCGGCTGGCCGACCCGAGCGGCCTACGCCGTGGGATCCTCGTCCAGCCAGCCCTGCAAGGTCTCAATGATCTTGCGGGCCTGGTCGGCGCTGGAGATGTTGAACTTGGACTGGGCGCGGTATTCGCCGTTCATCTTCTTGTAGCGCTTTACCACGTACTTGTCCGCGCCGTAGTCTTCGGTCTTGGGATCCCACTGCTGGTAGCGGAACAGGATGGTGGTCCATGCGCCCTTGGAGAGCACGGACTTGTCCAGTTCCTTGACCACAAGCTGGCCGTCTTCTTCGTAATTCACCGTCAATTCTTCAATGGTCGTGCTCATGGTCTGGTCCGTCTGCGCCCCGCAAGGGGCGGAAATGCGTTGTTCATATCAGGGCGCTCTGTATTAACGCCCTTTGCGTTCATTCGCGCGGCGCGAATTCCATTCTCCAGCAAGGAAGGCAAGACGCTCGCATTCTTAGCGCGCCCAGGATTTTTGTCCCCTGTCAAGGAAGGCGAGTTCGCCGCGATGGGAGCGTGCGCCAGCCGTTATGCGAGTGCGAAGCACGAGTATTACGGATAGCGACCGCAGAGCGCTCTTTGGTACGTGACCGGAGCGGCGAACGAAGCCTAACACCGACAGGGGGCAAAAGGACGGGCGCGCCCCCTAGACGATGATGTCGTCTTCAGAATGCGCCCCATTCTCCTCCGCCGCCGCCCAGATGCCGCCCGCATCGCCGAAGTTGCGCTGGGCCTGCTTCAGCCCCAGGGCAAAGGCCTTGGCGTTCACCTCGCGGATCTTGGCGGGCAGGTTGGCCTCCAGGCTCTTGCGCATCACCTTGGGGTCGGCAAAGGGCAGAAGGTGCGTCACCGCGCCCATGACCATGGTGTTGATGGTCATGGGGTTGCCGATCTGCTCCTTGGCCATCTGCGTGAACGGCAGCCCCAGGTACACGTTGGTGGGCGCATGCTTGACCAGGGTGGTGTCCACCAGCAGGATGCCGGTCTTCTTCAGCAGCCGGTAGTAACTATTGCACGCCTCTGGGCTCAGGGCCACCAGCAGGTCCAGGTTTTCGGTCTTGGGGTAGCTGATGGGGCGCGAGCTGACAACCACGTCGGCGCGGCTGGAGCCGCCGCGCGCCTCAGGGCCGTAGCTCTGGGTCTGGGTGACGTAGTAGCCGTGGCCCAGCGCCAGCGCCGAGCCCAGCAGGCGGCCCAGGGTGATCAGCCCCTGCCCGCCCAGGCCCGAAAGGCGGATTTCGAAACGGTCTATGGGTTGCGGCGCCTTCATCGGTTCTGCCCCATGAGTTTGCGTTGCAGCTCGAAGTAGCGTTCCTCAAGGCCCGGCTCTTCCACGTCGCGGAACACCCCGATGGGGATGCGCCCGTCGGCGGGTTTCTGGTCCGGGTCCTTCAGGGTTTCCACCTTCACGGTGTTGGACTTCAGCCACTTGTACATGTCCACGGCGTTGCGGAACTTGTTCTTGCGCCCGTACTGGGTGGGGCAGGGGCTGAACACTTCCACCACCGAAAAGCCGGGGTGCATGATGGCCGAGCTGATCAGCCTGTCCATCTGGATGGCGTGGAACGAGGTGCCCCGCGCCACGTAGCTTGCGCCCGCAGCCTTGCACATGTCCATGATGTCGAAGGACTTTTCCAGCGACCCGAAGGGCGTGGTCATGGAAATGTCGCCCTGCGGCGTGGCGGACGAACACTGCCCGCCGGTCATGCCGTAGATGTGGTTGTTCAGGATCAGCGCGGTAACGCCGATGTTGCGCCGCGCGGCATGGATGAGGTGGTTGCCGCCGATGGACAGGGCGTCGCCGTCGCCCATGACGCAGATGACCTTCAGCTTGGGGTTGGCCATCTTGATGCCGGTGGCGAAGGTAAGCGCCCGGCCATGGGTGGTGTGCACGGTGTTGAAGTCCACGTACACGGCCATGCGGCCGGAACAGCCGATGCCCGCCACCAGCACCACGTCGTCCTTGGGCAGGCCCAGTGCGTGCACGCTGCGGATCAGCGATCCCAGCACGATGCCGTGGCCGCAGCCCGCGCAGAACACGTGGGGGAACTTCTTGTTATGGCGCAGGTAGTCGTGGATGAGTTGGGTAACGTCCGCCATGGCCCACCTACAGTATGGCTTTCAGGATTTCGGAGGGCGTGATGATCTGCCCGTCCACCCGGTTGATGGTGCGCACCTTGGTGCGGCCGTTGTTGACGCGCTTCACCTCGCGCGACATCTGCCCCATGTTCATTTCGGGCACCACCACGGTGTGGCAGCGGTGGGTCAGCTTTTCCACCGCAGGGCGCGGGAAGGGGAACAGCGTCTTCAGGGTGAGCAGCCCGGCCTTGGCCCCGCGTTCGCGGGCCTGTTCCACGGCCAGATGGGCGGAACGCGCCACGCTGCCGTAGGCCACCACGGCCACTTCCGCGTCGTCCAGCATGTATTCGTCGGACATCTGGATGTCGCCGTAGTACTGGTCGATCTTGCGGAACAGGCGCAGCATGGCGTCCTTCACTTCATCGGGGCGCTGGGTGGGGTAGCCCATGACGTCGTGGGTCAGCCCGGTGACGTGGGTGCGGTAGCCGGAGCCGATGGGCGCCATGGCGGGCACGCCACGCGCCGTGTCGGCATAGGGCTTGAACCATTCCGGCGGCACCGTGGGTTCCACGCGGGAAAGGATTTCCACCTCGTCCGGGTCGGGCACGGTGATCTTTTCGCGGGTATGGGCCGTCACCTCGTCCAGCAGCAGGATGACCGGGGTGCGGTACTTTTCGGCAAAGTTGAAGGCCGTCACGGTCATCTCCAGGCATTCCTGCACGTTGGAGGCGGACAGCACGATGATGGGGTGGTCGCCGTGGGTGCCCCAGCGGGCCATCTGCACGTCGGCCTGGGCCGGGCTTGTGGGCAGGCCGGTGCTGGGGCCGCCGCGCATGACGTTGACCACCACCAGCGGCGCCTCGACCATGCAGGCGTAGCCGATGTGCTCCTGCATCAGGGCAAAGCCCGGGCCGGAGGTGGCCGTCATGGCCTTGCGGCCCGCCAGCGACGCGCCGATGGTGGCGCCCATGCTGGCGATTTCGTCTTCCATCTGGATGAACACGCCGTCTTCGATCAGGGGCAGGCGGTTGGCCATGACCTCCATGATCTCGGTGGACGGAGTGATGGGATAACCGGCGTAGAACGAGCACCCGGCCAGCAGTGCGCCTTCGGCCACCGCCTCGTTGCCGAGCGCGAACAGTTCGCGTCTCTTGCGTTTCTTGCGTTGCACCGCCATGGCGTCACTCTTCGGGGTTGGGGTTCGGTTCGGGCGTGGGCTCGGGCGGAGAGGCTCGGCCATGTTCGGATTCGGGGTCGCTCCATCCGCTGCGGGGGTCCGGCTGGCCCGCACCGTTGCGGGTGCGCGGCTTGATGGCAATGGCGAAGTCCGGACAGTGCAGCTCGCAGAACCCGCAATTGATGCATTCGTCCTCGTGGGCCACCTCGGCCTTGCCGAAGGCGTTCAGCACAAGCACCTTGGCGGGGCAAAACGCCACGCACAGGCCGCAGCCCTTGCACCAGTCGGGGTATACGCAGACGCGGGTCTGACCTTTTTGCTTCTTTGACATGGGCACACCAGTGGTGGCTTTGGGTGCAACGGAGCAGGGCGTCCGTTCCGTGGTGGCCGGGCCGCGTGGGCCGGGATGATGCGAGCGGTGAGAGTGCCGCCCCTGCGCGCGTTTGGGCCATCAATAAACGCAACCACAGGTCACGGCAAGAAAAATTCGACAAGCTGCACGGTTGTGCAAACAGTGGAAACATGCCGGGAGCATGGGGTGGTGAAGCGAGCTTCTTGCTTGATGCAGCAGGGGCGCGGTGTGCGGCCCGACGGGGCCCGATATGGCCAGCAGTGAACGGACGTGAATGAAGCTTGGCAGGGGCGGCGCAATGGGCACGAAGCCCAACGCGAGGCTGCCGGGCCGGGGCGGGCGTGGTTCCCGGCGGTACGACGGATCGGGCGGTGGCATGAGAAACGGCGGCCCCTGCGGGAGCCGCCGATGTGTTCGTCATGTCAGCCGATGAAAGCTCCATGATGCGCATTTGCCCGTCTGCATCAGCTTGGCATCAGCTTGGCATCAGCCTGGCGCCAGATTGCCGTCAGATGGACCAGCTTGCGATCAGCCCCCGGATCACTTCCGGGGCAACGCCGCGTTGCGATGCGGTCATGACCTTGGTGGGGTACTGTTCCGCCACCTGCAACGAACGCATGTACAGGGCGATGATTTCGTCCGTCACCTGAAGGCGCATGCCGGAACGTACCTGTTGGCCCAGCACCATTTCCAGTATCTTGCGCCCGGAAAAGGTGGAGATGTCGGAATAGATGTACGCCATGGCGCACCCCCTTTTGGCACGAAGGCCATCGCGGCATGGCTGCGTCCCCCGCAATCGTCCGGAATGCGGGTGGGGACGGCGTCATGTCGCCTGTTCGGGGCTGCCGGTCCGTGGCTGCCTGTGATGCCGGATGGCGGGCGGGTGGAGCGTGCCGTTCCGCTGCCTTCCATATTCTGACAGATAGCCGCAAGGCGGGCGTCTGGCAAGGGCGCCACCGCGAAATGCCGCCCCGGGGAATGATTATCCGGGGTGGGCGGGGGCGGCAGGGGGGCTGATTGATGCCCCCCGGAATGTCGGAATGCCGGAGTGCCGAGGTGCCGCCCGGTGCGTCAGGCGGTCCGTATGAATCAGGCGTGCCCGCTACATCAGACGTGCCCGGCTCCGTTACCCTTCCTTGGGGTCACCCAGCAGGGCCACCGCGCAGGCTCCGGGGCCGCTGTGGCAGCCCAGCACCGGCGATGCGGGCATCACGTACAGCGGGGCCACGCCGAAGCGGGCTTCCAGCTCCTTCGCGTAGCGCGCGGCGGTGTCCGGCGCGCCCACGTGGGCCACGGCAAAGCGCGGATTGTCCAGGTTGGCCGCCGCCCGCTCCAGCAGAGCGAACAGCTTTTCCCCGGCGCGGCGCGGGCCGATGCCCTTGGCCGCCACGTCCACCTTGCCTCCCTTGCGCGGGTCGAAGCACACCACTGGCTTGATGTGCAGCAGTTTGGCCACCATGCCGGTGCCCCGGCTCATGCGGCCACCGCGCACGGCAAAGTCTAGGGTGTCCATGGAAACGTACACGTGCAGGTTGTCCGCGTCCCGCGCGGCAAGGCGGGCCACCTCGGCTGCGTCCATGCCGGTTTGCGCGCGGCGGGCCGCTTCCAGCACCACAAGGCCAAGGCCCACGGTCAGGGTGCGGCAGTCCACGGCGGCGATGTGCGGCGAAACCATGCGCGCCACGGTGGCGGCGGACTGGTGGGTGCCGCTGTACATGGCCGTCACGTGCAGCGAGGCCACCTGGGCATGGGTGGCCAGCACCTCTTCGTACACGGTGCGGAAATCGGCAGGCGCAGGCTGCGAGGTGCGCGCGGAACGTGACGAGGGCAGGCGGCGGTTGAACTCGTCCGCCGAGATGCTCACCTTGTCCACGAACTCCTCGTCGTCCAGGAACAAGCGCAGGGGCACGGTGCGGATGGCGTACTGGTCCAGCAGCTCGCGCGGCAGGTCGCAGGTGGAATCGGTGACCACGGCGGTGCCGGTGGGCGCGGGCGCGGCCTGGGGGTGCCCCCCCGCCATGGCGGCCAGCAGGTCGCGGTGCTGGCGCAGCATGTCCTCTGCCTTGTGATGCGATACCTCGCCGTATTCGGCGGCGATGGCGAAGACGGTGTCCGGCGTGTCGGTATGCACGTGAACGCGGGTGACGGCCCCGGCGCCCGCCACCACGATGGAATCGCCCAGTTCCTCCAGCCGGACGCGCAGTTCCTCGCGGTCGACGGGGCTGGTCGCCTCGCTGCGGATCAGGCACTCGGTGCAGTAGCCGTAGGTCAGATCTTCCACGGCCACCCGCTCCTGGGCCTCGCCCAGAGTGGCGTTGTCGGCGCTGTCGGCCTCGCCGGGCGTGCCCGCCGTGCCGGTGGTTCCCGACTGTCCGTCTGTCTTGCCGCGCCGGTTGATGGTGCCGCGCTCGGTGAATTCGGCAATGCCTTCAAGCAGGTACACGAAGCCAAGGCCCCCGGCATCGACGACGTCGGCGGCCTTGAGCGCGGCCAGCTTTTCGCGCGTTTCCTGCACCGACTGGCGGGCACGGTCCAGCGAATCGTGCAGCAGGTGGTGGAAATCCTTGTAGGAATGGCAGTTTTCGCGCAGGTGTTCGGCCCAGTCGCGAATGACCGTGAGGATGGTGCCCTCCTTGGGGTGGGCAATGGCCTCCACGGCGCGTCGCGCGGCCAGCGACGCGGCTTCCGCGAAGTCGCGGGGGCTGACGCGCGAAAGATCCTTCACCCCTTCGGAAAACCCGGCCAGAAACTGGGCCAGGATGACCCCGGAATTGCCCCGCGCACCCATCAGCGCCGATTCGGCCACGATGGAACTCATGCGACCGATGGAACTTTCCGGCGTGGCCGAGGTGGAGGCCACGATGGATTTCATGGTGCCCGCCATGTTGCTGCCCGTGTCGCCGTCCGGCACGGGAAACACGTTGATGGCGTTGAGATGGCCGTGCTTTTCGATGAGGCGGCGCGCGGCGGCGCGCACCACCCGGCGGAAGCGGATGCCGTCGAGGTAGCTGATGCGCGATGGCTGGGCCTGGCCTTCGGGGGCGGATTCGGCCTGGGGATGGCCCGTGGTCTGGTCCGAAGTCTGGTCCGTGGGCTGGGCCATGGTCTGGTCCGGGTTTTGGTCCGGGACCTGGCTCAGGGTCTGGTCCGTGGGCGGGGTCTGCCTTTGCTGCAAGTGGGGTCGCTCCTGACGGGGCAAATACATGTATGGATGCGCAAGGCCGGGGGTGGCGAAACCGTGCCGCAAGGACACGGTGAATGCGGTCGGGCAGCGGCCTTGCGGCATGCCCGGCCCCCAGCGGCGCGTTAGCTATAATGGAGTTGCCGTGTCACTGCAACATTGTTGTAACAGTCCACAATGAAACGGAAACGCGGTCTTTTGCCGTGACCTGGGCGGGGCTGGCCGGGCCGGGGAGGCACGGAACCCGCCCCTCGGCGTTGACGAGGCAGGCCTGTCATGCGACATGCTGCCGGGAACGCGCAGCGCTCCCGGCGCTGCCGTCAGGCAGTCTCGTTTCCGCCCGGAGTTCCGGTCCATTGCGCATGATAGCCATGGCCTCGCACGGGTTTGTCCGGCACGGGTTTGCCACTGATAGTGGGGAAGCCCGGCAGCCCGTTGCGGCCAACATTTTCCATCAACGCATCGCGTCTACGTACCAAATGGGAAGTTTCATGAATCTCGACCAGAAGCGCTGCATCATCTTCGACCTGGACGGCACGGTGTACCTGGGTGACCGGCCCATTCCCGGCACGGTGGACTTCATCCGCCGCAACCTCGGGGTGCGCGACATCCAGTTCCTGACCAACAACACCTCCAAGAATCTTGCCGACTACACCGCCAAACTGGCGGGAATGGGCATCGACATCGGCCTCGACCGCATGCTTTCGCCGCTGCTGCCGCTGGTGGACCACCTGCGCGAGCAGTCCATCACCCGTGTCTACCCGGTGGGCAACGCCAATTTCACCGCGTTCCTGCGCGAACGCATGCCCGACATCGTGTTTACCGCCGGGGACGACTGCCAGGCCGTGCTGCTGGGCTACGATACGGAACTCACCTACCGCAAGCTCACGGAGTCGTGCCTGTTGCTGCAACGGCCGGACGTGGCCTTTCTGGCGACCCATGCCGACAAGGTCTGCCCTTCGCCGCAGGGGCCGCTGCCCGACGCGGGCAGCTTCATGGCCCTGTACGAGGCGGCCACCGGGCGCGCGCCGGATATCGTGTTCGGCAAGCCCAACACCATCCTGCTGCGCTCGCTTCTCCAGCGCTACCAGCCGCACGAAATGGTCATGGTGGGCGACCGCATCTACACCGACAAGCTGCTGGCGGAAAACGCCGGAATGGACTTCATCCTCGTGCTCAGCGGTGAGACGCGGCGCGAGGATCTGGCGTCGCTTTCGCGCCAGCCGGCACTTGTAGTTGACGACCTGGGGGGGTACTGACCTTGGCAGGGAAAGGGCAGGCAAGCCCGCCCCGATGCGTGGCGTAACGGTAACGTCGCTTGCGCCGGGGGGCAGGCATCCGTCAGGATGCCCCCATGCGGCCTGGTCTCCCTCCCGCCCCCATGTCCTGGCATGTCTGGCCATGTCTGGCCATGTCCGGCCATCTTCGGCGGATGTCCGATGGGCAGAAAATGCTTTGAGAATTAGCTCTGGCAGATTATAATGTGACGATTTTGCGGCGTTTCGGTGACGAGAATGAGACGCCGCAAGGGCCGATCATTCCAACGTCAACGCCAATATCGAGGAGAAGGCAATGACCAAGAAGTGGATGCAGCTGCTGCTCGCTCCGGTTGTTCTGGCCGCGGGCCTGTGCGTCATGTCCGCCAACATCGCCAAGGCCGCCGACGACTGCGCGAACCGTGGCTCGCTGGACGGCATGTTCTGCGACGACAACAAGGACCTGGTGGCCGACACCCCCAAGGACAAGGGGAAGTGGAAGGACCCGAGCACGCTGGTGTTCACCTACACCCCCGTTGAAGACCCCGCCGTCTACAAGGACGCCTTTGCCGACTTCCAGGCCTTCCTGGAAAAGCGCACCGGCAAGAAGGTGGTCTACTACACCGTGCAGTCCAACGCCGCCGAAGTGGAAGCCATGCGTTCCGGTCGCCTGCACATCGCCGGGTTCTCCACCGGTCCCACCTGCTACGCGGTCAACCTGGCGGGCTATGTGCCCATCGCCGTCAAGGGCGACGCCGAAGGCTTCCAGGGCTACCGCCTGCTGATGATCGTGCGCAAGGACAGCCCCGCCCAGACCATTGCCGACCTGAAGGGCAAGAAGATCGCGCACACCTCCGCTTCGTCCAACTCGGGCAACCTGGCCCCGCGCGCCATCTTCCCCAAGCTGGGCCTGACCCCCGAAAAGGACTACACCGTGGTCTATTCGGGCAAGCACGACCAGTCCATCCTCGGCGTGGGCTACGGCGACTACGACGCCGCCCCCGTTGCCGGCGACGTGTTCAAGCGCATGGCCCAGGCCGGGCGCATCAATGAAGCGGACTACCGCATCATCTGGCAGAGCGACGTGTTCCCCACCTCTTCGTTCGGGTATGCCCATGACCTGAACCCCGACCTGGTGAAGAAGATCGTCGACGCGTTCCACGAATACCGCTTCACCCCCGAAATGCAGAAGACCTTCGGCGGTGCCGACCGGTTCTTCCCCGTGACCTACCAGAAGGACTGGGCGGTCATCCGCGAAATCGCGGAAGCCAACGGCGAAACCTTCAACCAGACCGGTCTGCAGAAGATCGCCGAGAAGGAAGCCGCCGAGGCCGCCAAGAAGAAGCAGGAAGCCGAAGCCAAGAAGCAGTAGCACACATGCGGCGGGCACCGGCATGTCCGGTGCCCGCCGTTTTTGCACGCGGCGCGGGGCGCCCCGTGCCTGGCATTTGAAACCGCGTGTCATCTCCGTTTCCCTGGGCCAACGTACCGGCCCACCGCACAGGCAGGCTCATCGGGCCCCGGTGCGGGACACGGACCCGGCACGCCGTCCGCAGGACGCGCCACGCCCGCAGGCCGGATGCCATCGGGCGTCGTGGTGCGTTCTTCACCAGCAGCTCCGGGAATCAGCAAGTGCACAAGGCAACAGAGTCCGCTTCCACCTCCCGTCGTCCCGCGTGCAGCGCGGGCGACAAGTCGCTCGTCGTCGAGAATCTGCGCAAGGAATACACGCGCGGCAAACCCGTGCTCAAGAACATCAACCTGACCGTGGCCGGGCAGTGCACCACCGCCATCATCGGCCCGTCCGGCACCGGCAAGAGTACGCTGCTGCGTTGCATCAACCGGCTCATCGAGCCCACCTCCGGGCGTATCCTGGTCAGCGGCCAGGACATCTGCACCCTGCGCGGGGCCGACCTGCGCGCGGCACGCCGCCGCATCGGCATGGTGTTTCAGGAATACAACCTGGTGGAGCGCCTGTCGGTGATGGAAAACGTGCTCTGCGGGCGCCTGGGGTACATTGCGCCCTGGCGTGCCTGGCTGCGCAAGTTTCCGCAGGAGGACATCGAGCGCGCCTACGACCTGCTGGACATGGTGGGGCTGACCGAGTTCGCCCGCGCCCGCGCCGACGAGCTTTCCGGCGGCCAGCGCCAGCGCGTGGGCATTGCCCGCGCGGTGATGCAGCAGCCGCACATCCTGCTGGCTGACGAGCCCACCTCTTCGCTGGACCCCAAGACCTCCGTCGAGATCATGGAACTCTTGCGCGAAGTGGCATCCGTCAACGACATCCCCGTGCTGGTGAACATCCACGACGTGACGCTGGGCCGCCGCTTTGCCGACAGGGTGGTGGGCATGTCCAAGGGCGACGTGGTGTTTGACGGCGTGCCCGGCGACCTGACCGACGAGCACCTCAAGCTCATCTACGGCGGCGAGGACTGGCTGGCATGAGCGCTGCAACCGTCGCCCGTCCCGCACCCTTTGCGGTCAGCTGGTGGGCCCGCCTGGGCTACCTGCTGGCCGTGCTCTACTGCCTGTATGCCCTGTCCATCCTGGACATTTCGTGGGAACGCCTGCTGGCGGGGCTGGACAACGGCTCCCGCTTTCTGGGGGCCATGTTTCCGCCGGAATTCAAACGCTGGAAGCTGCTGATCGACAACCTGCTGGAGTCGTTGCAGATCGCGCTCATTTCGTCCCTGTTCGGGGTGCTCATTTCGCTGCCGGTGGGCCTGTGCGCCTCGCGCAACCTGATGCCCGACTGGCTGACCTGGCCCGCGCGCGCCTTCATCGCCGTGTGCCGCTCGTTCCACCCGGTGATCTTCGCCATCCTGTTCGTGAAGGCCGTGGGCTTCGGCCCGCTGGCGGGCATCCTGACGCTGATCTTCGCGTCCATCGGCTTCGTGGCCAAGCTGTTCGCCGAGGCCATCGAGGAAATCTCGCTGAAGCCGGTGGAGGCCGCGCGGGCCGCGGGCGCTCCCTTCCTTTCGGTGCTGACCTTCGCCGTGCTGCCGCAGGTGCTGAACCGGTTCATCGGCTTTTCCACCTACCAGGTGGACTCCAACCTGCGTAACTCCACCATGATCGGCATCGTGGGCGCGGGCGGCATCGGCGGCACCCTGGCCGCGGCCTTCCAGCGCTTCGACTACAGCTTCGTGTGCGCCATCCTGCTGGCCATCATCGCCCTGATCATGGTTTCCGAGTACGTGGCGGTGCGGGTGAAGGGGGTGTTCCAATGAGCGCCGACCGCATCTGGCAACGCTTCACCCCGGCGGAGCGCATGGCGCGCTTCGTGGTGTTTCTGGTGGCGGCCATCCTGCTGGCATGGTCGTTCCGCACGGTGGAGATCATTCCCGAATTCCTCATGGACGCCCCGGAACAGGTGGCCGACCTGTTCGCCCGCATGTGGCCGGTGGACTATGCCTACTACGAGCGCGGCGTGCACGCCGTGCTCATCGAAACGCTGCACATCGCCACGCTGGGCACCATCATGACCCTGGGCATCGCCATACCCGTGGGCATCATGGCGGCCAGCAACGTGTGCCGCGTGCCCGCGCTGAACTGGCTGGCCACGTTCATCCTGGTCTCGTCGCGTTCGGTCAACACGCTGGTCTGGGCGCTGCTGTTCGTGGCGGTGTTCGGTCCCGGCACGCTGGCGGGCACGGTGACCATCGCCGTGCGCTCCATCGGCTTCGTGGGCAAGCTGTTCGGCGAGGCGCTGGAAGAATCCGCCCCCGGCCCCATCGAGGCGCTGCGCGCCGCCGGTGCGCCGTGGATCAGCGTGTTCCTGAAGGGCTACTGGCCGCAGGTTTCCCCGGCGTTCTGGGGCATCGCCCTGTTCCGCTGGGACATCAACGTGCGCGAATCCTCGGTCATCGGGCTGGTGGGCGCGGGCGGCATCGGCATGGCTCTCGACGAGGCGCTCAACCTGTTCCATTGGGACCGCGTGGCGCTTATACTGGTATGCATCTTCGCGGTGGTGGTCATCGCGGAGGTGTTCGTCACCCATATTCGCAAGCGCATCATCTAGGGACTGTCACCAAATTGTCCTTTTGCCCGTTGGCTTCGTCAAACTTCGCTTGGCATGTCGGTCGAATACGATAAGAGTATACTCCCTCATGCCAAGCTCGTTTTCCTTGCCAACGAACAAAAAACCTAATTTGGAGACAGCACCTTAAGAGGCGTAGCGAGATGTTCACGGGGCGGCGAAAGCCGCCCCTTTTCGCTTGACGGTCGTATCGACGGCCCCGCCGGAGCGGGGCGGGAGGAACCCATGCAACGTCTGAAGGGAAAGCGCGTCCTCATGTTCGTGGACGACGTGTATGAAGACCTGGAGCTGTGGTACCCCAAGCTGCGCCTGATCGAAGAGGGCGCCGAGGTGGTGGTGGCCGGGCCGGAGAAGGGCCGCACCTACACGGGCAAGAACGGGTACCCCTGCAAGGCCGACGCGGCCATCGCCGACATGGAGGACATCAGCTTCGACCTGCTGGTCATCAGCGGCGGCTTTGCCCCGGACAAGCTGCGCCGCGACCCCAAGGTGCTGGAACTGACCCGCCGCATGCACGAGGCGGGCAAGGTGGTGGCCCACATCTGCCATGCCGGGTGGATTCCCATTTCGGCGGGCATCATGCGCGGCTTCCGCTGCACCTCCACCCCCGGCATCAAGGACGACCTCATCAACGCCGGGGCCATCTGGGAAGACGCCGAGGTGGTGGTGGACCGCAATCAGGTCAGCAGCCGCAAGCCCGACGACCTGCCCGCGTTCTGCAAGGCCATCATCGCGTTGGCGGCAGGGTAGTCCTGCCGGATGGCCCGACCCGGACCGTCCGGTAGGAAAAACGGCTCCGGCCATGCCGGTGTCGATGTGATGCAAAAGGGGGAGGGACCTGCTGGTCCCTCCCCTCTGTCTTTCGTGCAGGCAGCATGCTGCCCGTGCGCCGGGTTACTTGACGGTCACCAGTTCGTAGGTTCCGCTGCCAAGCCCCAGCGCCTCGGCATGTTCGATCTGGCTCCGCCAGTTGGTGCCGGGGTGGACAACATGGAAATGGTCGTGCCGTCCGGTGTGTCCTGCATGTCCGGCATGTCCGGCATGCCCGGCACAGCCGCAGGCGGATTCGCCCTTGCCTTCCGGCTGGTTGCCAATCCTGTCGCCCAGCACGGTACCGGGAATGACCGGGGCGGCATTGACGGCGTCGATGCAGGCCTTGTCCAGCGCCACGGGGTCGAAGCTGGCGAAGATGCCGATGTCCGGAATGATGGCGGCGTCGTTTTCGCCGTGGCAGTCACAGTTGGGCGAGACGTGGTTGACCACGCTGATGTGGAAGTTGGGGCGCCCGTCCAACACGGCCTTGGCGTATTCCACCATCCGGATGTTCACGTCGTCGCTGCTGCCTGACCACGGCGTGTCGATTGCGTCGAAGTTGCAGGTGGCGATGCACCGCCCGCAGCCCACGCACAGCTCGTGGTTGATGGACGCCTTCTTTTCTTCGTTGAAGGTGATGGCGTCCTGATTGCAGTACCTGGCGCAGGTGCGGCAGCCCACACACTTGTCGTGGGCAACGCGCGGCTTGCCGTTGTTGTGCATGATCATCTTGCCAGCCCGGCTGCCGCTGCCCATGCCGATGTTCTTGATGGCCCCGCCGAAGCCTGTCAGCTCGTGCCCCTTGAAGTGGTTCAGCGAGATGAAGACGTCGGCGTCCATGATGGCCCGGCCGATCTTGGCGGTTTTCAGGTGCACGCCGCCTTCGATGGGCACCTCCACCTCGTCCGCGCCTTTCAGGCCATCCGCGATGACCACGTGGCAGCCGGTGGAGAACGGGGTGAACCCGTTTTCGTAGGCGGCGTCCATGTGCAGCAGGGCGTTGTTGCGGCGGCCCACGTAGAGCGTGTTGGCATCGGTCAGAAAGGGCATGCCGCCCAGCTTCTTCACCCGGTCCGCGACGGTCTTGGCGAAATTGGGGCGCAGGAAGGCGAGGTTGCCCGGCTCGCCGAAATGGATCTTGATGGCCACGAAGGCGTTCTGGAAGTTGATGCGCTCCATGCCCGCCGCCAGCATGAGCTTGTCCAGTTTGTCGAGCAGGCTGGTGCCGATCCTGCACCGCATGTCGGTGAAATAGACCC
This sequence comes from Nitratidesulfovibrio sp. SRB-5, assembly GCF_019931275.1. NCBI lineage: Bacteria > Pseudomonadati > Thermodesulfobacteriota > Desulfovibrionia > Desulfovibrionales > Desulfovibrionaceae > Nitratidesulfovibrio > Nitratidesulfovibrio sp. SRB-5. The sequence continues at coordinate 1,548,432 of NZ_JAIOTY010000002.1, forward strand.
TGGACGGCTCCGCGCCTGCGCCCGCCTGCTTCGTGCCCTTTGGCCCGGTACCCTTTTGCGGGGTTTCCTTCGTGCCTGCCTTGGCGGCTTTGCTCCCGCGCGCGGGACGCTCATTCTTTGCGGAAGCCGGGGATGCGTGCACTTTCCCGGATTTTGTCGTTTCGCTCATCGTCATGTGCCTCCGTGATTGGCAAGGTATGCCGCAACGGTCATCCGCTGCCGACGGGTCATGCTTGCCGCGCGAGTGTTTCCTGTCCGGCAGGCCCCGGACCTGCCGGGGCAATGGTCTTACACCCATGTTTCTTACCGCAGGCTGGCAGGCTGCGGAAGGCATGATTCCACCTTTCTTTTGCACATTCCTCTCATGCGCGCCTGCATGCGCGGGATGGACCGGCCTGCTGCGCGGCACGGCACACCTGCGGAAAGCAGCTGTCTGCGGCATGCACAAGGGCCTTGCGGATACTGTCCGCAAGGCCCTTGTGCATGTCGCGACTCTGGCTGGCCGGTTGCGGGCTAGTGCAGCCGCCACGCCGCCAGCGCGAGCATCAGGCAACTGACGGCGGCCCCGCCCGCGAACACGGCGGGCAGGTCACCACCGGCGTAGAGCAGGCCGAACAGCAGCGGGGCCAGGGTCTGGCCCAGGCGCAGCAGGGTGCCGTTGACGGCCATGATGGCGGCGCGCTGCTGGGTGGGGGCCAGCGAGGTCATCATGGTGGACAGGTTGGGCAGGTTCAGCCCCTGGGCCATGCCGAAGCACAGCACCGGCCCCAGCAGCCACCACAGACCGGGCATCAGCGGCAGAAGCAGCATGGCGGCGGCGTAGAAGACATGGCTGAGCATGATCAGCCGCCGGGCGGGAAAGCGTTCCGACAGGCGCCCCAGTTGCGAGGCGATCATGGCCGTGCCCAGCGAGGACACGGCAAAGATGGCGCCGATGCGCGAAGGCGCGGCGTGGAAGCGGGTGTCCGCCAGCACCGGAAAGAAGGTGACCATGGGGCCGTACAATTGCACGAAGGTAAGCAGGGAAAGCCCGAACAGCACCAGTGCGCGCGGCGACAGCGCAATGCGCAGGGTGGAGCGGAAATATTCACCCAGGGTCTGCGTGGCGCGCGAGGCGGGCAGGCGCAGGCGCGCCGCGGCCAGCATCAGCGGCAGCACGGCCAGGGGCAGCAGGAAGGGGACGTTCCAGCCAAGCTCCGCCAGCAGTCCGCCCACGGCGGGAAAGATGGCCGTGCCCAGGCTGAGCACGCCAGCGTTGTACCCCATGGCCCGTACCCGGTCGCTGTCTTCGTACAGGTCGCCGATGAGGGTGGTGTACAGGACGCCCAGCGGGGCCGCGCCAAACCCCTGCACGAAGCGGCAGGCCAGCAGGGTGGAAAGGTCACGCGCGAAGAAGCAGGCCGAGCCCCCGAGGGCGAACAGGGCCATGGCGGGCAGCAGCACGCGCTTGCGGCCCAGCCGGTCGGCCAGCACCCCCGCGATGGGGGCCAGCACGATGCCGGGCAGGGTGAAGGCGGTCAGCACCAGCCCCACAGAGGCCAGGGGTATGTCCAGTTCGCGCGCCATCAGCGGCAGGGCGGGCATGATGCTGGAAACGCCCATGATCACCGTAAGGGTGATGCCGAAGATGGTGTGCAGGTTTCTGTCGCGCAGCAGCGGATGCATGGGGCTTCCGTGGGAAGGTCGAATGTTCGGCGGGTTCTACGCCCCCCGGCATGGCAAGGTCAAGGTAAGGAAACGCGGCAAACGATGCGCGGTTGGGGTGCATCTTGCCGCCATTGTTGCATCGGTGGCGGTTACCGGGTAGGAAGTGAGGGGGAGTCGGCATGTTGCCCACCACGCTCTGGCGTGGGGCGTGTGCTGGCCAGCGGGGGGCCAACCGCGTCCAGCATACGCAAGGGAGAAGTTGATGCCGCCGGACGACCAGGAAGGCTTGAGAGTACGCTGCCCGTACTGTCACAAGGTTTTCATGATGCGCAAGAAGCTGCCCTCGTCGGAAGCGGCCCGCATTCGGGTGAAGTGCCCGAACTGCGGCGAGGACATTCTGCTGCCCGGCGAGGTGCTGGTACGGGCCTGCAAGGGCGGCGAGAAGAAGTAACCGGCGGGTGGGGGCCGAACCGGTCCCATCCGGTGACCAGCCGGGGCGTACCAGCGTCGCATGCGGTTTGGTCCCTTCAGGCTGCATGACGCGCCCCGAAGCGGCACCTGACGCACACTTGGCGCGTCCCCGAAGTGTCGCCCGACACGTCCCACCACACGCCCCATGCATGTCCCCCGGCACGCCCGGCCAGCCTGCACGTGGCCTGACATTTCCTTTCTAGCTGTCCCGGCAGCCCAGCACGAAGCCCCGGCATCTGGTGATGCCGGGGCTTCGTTCATGGTCGGTTACAGCGCGCGGCCTAGCGCTTGCGCTTCTGCTTGAAGGCATCCTTGGCAAGGCGTCCCAGTTCGGCCAGGCGGCGGTCCACCTTGTCGTACAGGGTGCCGGGGCTGAAGGTGGAATCGGCGCGCATGCGTCCGGCGGGCATGCCGGTAAGCAGTTCCATGGCCTCGGTGATGTGCGCCACCGGCCAGATGGAAAAACGCCCCTCGTTCACGGCGGCCACCACTTCCTGCTTCAGCATCAGGTGGGCGATGTTGTCCTTGGGCAGGATAACGCCCTGTTCGCCGGTCAGCCCGTGGCGGCTGCACACCTCGAAGAAGCCTTCCACCTTGCGGGTCACACCGCCCACGGCCATGATCTGGCCGGACTGGCTGACCGCGCCGGTGAAGGCCAGCGAAAGCCGGATGGGCACGTCCGCGATGGCCGAAAGCAGGGCCGCCAGTTCCGCGCCGGAGGCGGAATCGCCCTCGATGCCCGCATAGCTCTGCTCGAAGCACAGGCTGCCGGTCATCACCAGCGGCTTGGTGCGGGCAAACTGGCTGACAAGGTAGCTTTTCAGGATCATCATGGCCTTGGTGTGGATGGGCCCGCCAAGCTCGGCTTCCCGCTCAAGGTCGATGATGCCCCCGTGCCCCACGCCCACGGTGCAGGAAATCTGGTGCGGCAGGCCGAACTCGAAGTCGCCGTACCAGGTCACCGAAAGGCCGTTCACCCGGCCCACTTCGCTGCCGCTGGTGCGCACCTTGATCAGTTCGCGGTCGTATTCGTCCATGTAGTGCTGCTCGACCAGGTTGGCGCGGTAGGTGCGCGCCACCATGGCGTCGTGCAGGGTGGTGCGGTCCACCAGCGCGCTGCCCTTCATGGAGGCCAGGGCCGAAGCCTCGATCATCAGTTCGCGCAGCACCGGGAACTTCAGCGAAAGCTTGCGCTGGTCCTCTATGATGCGCGAGCCGTAGTCCACCAGCCCCGCCATGGCGTCGCGGTCGAAGGGCAGCAGCTTTGACTCGTCGATGATCCGCGCGATGCGAGCAAGATACACCTTCACCCCGTCGGCGTTGCGTTCGGTGGCCTCGGTCAGGTGCGCCTTGATCTTGAACAGCTTGGGGAAGCGGTCGTCGTTGACCAGCAGCGTCTCGTACATTTCCTCGGTGCCCACCAGCACCACCTTCAGGTTCAGGCGCAGCGGTTCCGGTTCTATGCCCTTGGTCTTGGTGGATTCCTGTCCGTCGCCCGCGTCCTCTATGCGGGCCAGGCCCGAACGCAGGGCGCGCAGCAAGCCTTCCCAGGCGCTGGGGTAGGACAGGATGTCCTCCATGTGCAGCACCAGGAAGCCGCCGTTGGCCTTTTGGAGCGAGCCCGCCTTGACCAGGGTGAAGTCCGTCACCAGCGCGCCCATTTCCGATTCGCGCTCGATGCACCCCAGCAGGTTGGACGGGGTGGGGTGGTCGTCCACCACGATGGGCGCGCCGTGGGTTTCGCTGTTGTCCACGAACACGTTGATGTCGTAGCGGAAGGACGTGTCTTCGGGCGGTGGCCCCAGGTCGGGCTGCTGCTGCGGCATGTGGGTGGGCATGTCGCGCTGCACGAAGCCTTCGATGTTGTCCAGGATGTCTTCGCGCATGTCTGCGAAGTAGCGCTTCAGTTCGTCGCACGGACAGGTCTTGGCGAACTTGTCGGCCAGCGGCGTCAGGAACTGGTCCAGCACCTCGCGCACCACTTCCTTTTCCAGGGTGCGCTCGTCCTCCACGAAGTCCTGTTCGGCGCGGGTCAGCTTGCGCATCAGGCCGGTCATGGCTTGCAGCAGGCGGTCGCCCTTCAGCTTCAGGCTCTTGCGCAGCGTGGCGTCGAGCTTTTCGTACTCGTCCTCGCTGAGGCGCTTGCCCTCCACGATGGGGTACAGGGTCAGGCTGCCGGAATCGTCCATGTCCAGGTTGAAGCCTTCGCCCCCGGCCACGGTGTCCATTTCCTTGAACAGCTTGCTGCGCTGGGTCTGGAACTTGTCCAGCAGAAGGGTGCGCTTGCGCACGAAGGCGTCGTGCTCGAAGCGGCTGGGCGCTTCCTTGCGGGCCTTGGACAGGGCCTGGGTGAGGGAGGTGCGCAGCTTGCGTCCCTGTCCGGCGGGCAGCGCGATGAGGCGCGGCCTGTCCGGGTCCTCGAAATTGTAGACGTGGATGAGGTCCGGCGGGGTGTCCATCTTGCGGGCGCGCGGCGCAAGGTATTCGCGCAGCATGTAGGTGCGGCCAAGATTGGCCTCGCCCGAAAGGTAGACATTGTAGCCGCCGTCACGGATGTGCAGGGCCAGTTCAAGCGCCTGCAACACGCGGGGCTGGGGGGTGCGGCGCATGCCGTTGCGCGGCGGGCGCGGAATGGCGTCGCTGGTCTCCCACCGGATGCGGGTGGGGTCGAGCGTGGCGCGAAGACGGGCGGCGGGCAGCGGGGAAACCTTGGTCATGATGCTCCTGCGCGGCGAACGGAGTGGAAGGGCCGGGCCAGCGGCCCGACGGGTTGCACGGCCCCGGCGGAAAAACCGGTGCCGAACCGGCGCGAGGGGCCGGGTTTCTTAGCCTAGCGTGTTGCCCCGCGCTTGTCACGTCCCGCAGGCCGGTACGACCGGGCAGATGATGACGGCGGGTGCGCGGGAACGAACGCCAGCTGCCCACCGGGTGGCCGTCACGGGGGGCGGCAGCATGCGTGAGCGGCATGCAGCGGCGATGCGGACCGGGGCAGGGCGTGGTGGCGGCAAGTCGCGGGGACGGTGACATGGGGATGTGCGGAGGCGTGCCTGCCTGCCGTCCGGAGCCGCGCGGGGTTTGTCAGCCGGGGCGGGAACGGCTATCATCCGCGCCATGAGCGCAGCCCAACCCACGCCGCAGCATGCCGGGGCCGAGCCGAACCGCGCAACGCCGCACCCGGCAGGGCACGGCGGGCCGGGGGATGGCGGGCCGGAGCAGGGGGGGCATGGCGCGGAGCGGAACGAGCCGGTGCCCGTGTTGCTGTCCGTGGTGGTGCCGGTGCTGCACGAGGGGCACCGCATCGCGGAGTTGGCCGGGCACGTGCGCGCGCTGGCGGAGGAACTGCCGCCGGGCGCCGTGGAACTGGTGGTGGCCGACGGCGCCCCGGAAGGAGACACGCTGGCGGCCCTGAAGCTGGCGCTTGGCGAAGACGCATGGCGGGCCGTGACCGGTTTGGGCGAAACCAGCCTGGGGGCAACCGGCTTGGCCCCGGTAGGCCCGCTCGCCACCGGTGGGAGCGCCGCCGAAGAATTTTCCGGCACGGGGTTGCCCGTGCGCGCCGTGGCCGCACCGCGTGGCCGCGCCCGGCAGATGAATGCCGGGGCCGCCGTGGCCCGTGGGGAGGTGCTGTTGTTCCTGCACGCGGATACGCGCCTGCCGGGCGGGGCCTTTCCTGCCGTATTGCGGGCGTTGGGTGTTGGGGAGAGTGCGGAATTTGCCGGAACTGCCGGAATTGCTGGAAGCGGGACAGCCGGAGAGGGCGCGGGACGGCATGCCGACGATGGCGTATCTCGCTCCGCCGTCGGCATTCCCGCCGCCGGGGCGTTCACCCTGGCCATCGACGCGCCGGGGGCGTGGTTCCGGGTGGTGGAAACGCTGGCCAACCTGCGCAACCGGCTCACCCGCACCCCGTATGGTGACCAGGCCCAGTTCTTTCGGGCCGGTTTGTTCCGGGCCATGGGCGGCTATACCGACATGCCGCTGATGGAAGACGTGGAGATCATGCGCCGCCTGCGCCGCCAGCATCGCCTGCATGGCCCACGTGGCCCATGTGGCACTGCCCAGCCGCTGGCCCTGCTGGACCTGCGGGCCGTCACCTCGGCCCGGCGCTGGCGCGACGAGGGGGCCGTGCGCTGCACCCTGCGCAATGTCTGTCTGCGGCTGCTGTACGCGCTGGGGGTTCCGGCGCAGATACTGGCGCGTTGGTACCGCGCCCGCAAAGGAGCATCATGAGCGACACCTGCGTACTCTTTTTCGTCAAGTATCCCGAACCGGGCGCGGTGAAGACGCGTCTTGCCTCCGTCATGGGCGCGGAAGCCGCCGCCGCCATGTACCGCCATTTCGTGCAGGACATGCTGGCCGAACTGGTTCAGGTAAAGGCCGACCTGCGCATCTGTTGCGACACGGGCACCGTGCCTCGCGGCAGGGATGGCGCGCCGGGGGCACAGGACGCTCTGGCTGCGTGCAAGGCGTGGCTGGGGCCCCAGCATGTCTACCAGCCCCAGCAGGGTGACGACCTGGGCGCGCGCATGCGCACGGCCCTTGCCGATGCCTACGCCGCCGGATACGAGCGCGTGGTGGTGCTGGGCAGCGACATTCCGGACTTCCCGCACGAACTGGCGCAAAAGGCCCTGGACGACCTGGATCTGCACGATGCCGTCATCGGCCCGGCCTTTGACGGCGGGTATTATCTGATAGGCTTCCGGCGCGACCGCTTTCTGCCCGGCGTGTTCGACGGCATGGAGTGGAGCGGCGCGTCGGTGTACGCCGCCACCATGGAGCGGCTTGAGGCCGCCCGGCTGGACGTGGTGCGCCTGCCGGAATGGAACGACGTGGATACCATGTGGGATCTCAACGTCTTGTACCGCACCAACCGCAACAGCTCGTTCCGCAGGTCGTCTTCCTACGCCGCCATGCGCGAGCACGATGCGCTGATCCGCCAGTACGACATGGAACTGCCCGTATGGTCACGGGAAACGGAATCCGGAAAATGAACCCCGCTTCACTTCTCAGGCGCTCGGCATTGTGCGGCGGCCTGTTGGCCCTGCTGTTGTGCGCCCCCCTGTGCGTTTCCACCTGCGCGTTGGCCGCCGAGGCTGCGCCGTTTCCCGACCCGACTCCCGCCGCGCCTGGCGAGGAGCCGGAAGCCGGCACCGCAGATGAGCCGGAAAAACCCCAAAAGGCCAAGGCGTTCAGCACGTTGGTCATCTACTTCGAGAACGACCTGTTCGGCGGCACGGACCAGTACTACACCAATGCGGTGCAGGCGCGGTTTGTCTCGCCCGACCTCAAGACCCTGTCCGACGACGAAATGCTGCCCGACGTGCTGGACGAACTCATAGAACGGTTGCCCTTCGCGGGTGACCCCGACGCCCAGTACAACGTCAGCGTGGCCTTCGGGCAGGCCATCTACACCCCGTCCGATACCCAGGTCAGGGAGTACATCCCCCACGACAGGCCCTATGCGGGCTTTCTGTACGGGGCCATAGGCCTGCACGCCAAAAAGGGCGACCGCATGGACACCCTGCAATTCACCGGCGGCATCGTGGGGCCATCGGCACGGGGAGAAACGGCCCAGAACGAAGTGCACGAACTGCGCGACATTCCCACGGCCAAGGGCTGGGCCAACCAGTTGCACGACGAGCCGGGCCTGATGCTGACCTGGCAGCGCAACTGGCGGCTGAATCCTTCGTCCATCGGGCGCGGATTCGGCTGGGACGTGCTGCCCCGCGTGGGCGTCACGGGGGGCAACGTGCTGACCCAGGCCAACATGGGGGGCGAGGTGCGTCTGGGCTGGAACCTGCCGGGGGACTTCGAGACCTCGCTGATCCGCCCCGGCGGCGGCATCGAGGCGCCCACCGACGATGCGGACCCCCGCGTGCGCGACAGCTGGGGCTGGTACCTGTTCGCCGGGGCCGACGGGCGGGCCGTGGGGCGCAACATCTTTCTGGACGGCAATACCTTCCGCGACAGCCACGACGTGGAAAAGAAGTACTTCGTGGCCGACCTGTCCGGGGGGCTGGCGGTGATCGTCGAGGGGGTGCGCATCACCTATACCCACGTCTACCGCACCGAGGAATTCGTTGGACAGGACCGTGGGCAGCACTTCGGTTCACTGACCGTCGGGGTTTCCTTCTAGGCACGGGCCGAGACGTTGAAAAGGCCACGGCGTGGCATGAAAAAGCAAGGATGGGGGCGTTCCGCAGGGAACGCCCCCATTTTTTGCGCCATCCCGTTGTTGCGCACGCGATAAAGACATGGGGTGGAATGTATTCAACATTGCATGCATATGGCACGCTGCAAAGAAGATTATCTACTGTTGTTTCATGTATTATGTATTTCAATATGTATGTTTTTACATTGAATTTGTGATTGAATATGTCGATGCTTATGCATTTTGCTAAAATATTTATTGCGAATTGTTGTAGTATGCATTGAATTTATTTTAATTGATGTTAAATGTGCAGATGGTCTGACGCTTTTTGAGGGTTGCGGCAACGCTCTGCATTTTTTTGGATGTGCGTTTCATGTTTTTTGAATGACCAAACGATAAAAAAACCTCCTCTCCACTCGTCATGTGGCAGGGTGTGTTGCGGGCTTCCGTTTTTGTCACACCATGATTTATAACAGTGATTGCCCGCCTTGGACTGGCTACAATATTATAGACAAAAAAGTAGGCGAGATGGGCAGGTTATTAGGAAAACTCCTCAGAGAGGCACGCCTGGAGCGATCCGTTGGCGGCAAGCCGCTGTCCATCCGCCAATTGGCCGACCGGCTGGGGGTGCACCATTCCTACCTCAGTCGCATTGAACGGGGCGACGGAGTCTGCCTGAAGCCGGAACGGCTGATGCTGCTTGCCGATCTGCTGGGGCTGGACAGGTACTTCATGCTCGCGGTGGCGGGCATCGTGCCTGAAAGGCTGCGCGAAGCCATCTACGACCACCGCGATGCGTTCACCATGTTCATTCGTTGTGTCCTGCGCGACGAGCCGCGTGTGGCAGGCGAGGCGAACGTGACGAACGGGGCGGGGGGATCGTTCGCCAGTGCCGGAGCCGGGTATCCGTACTGGAGCATTCCCTATGCCGATGGTGCGGAACTGCTGCGTGGCCTGGTGGGAGCCATGTCGGGCGAAGGGTGGATCGTCTCGCGGATGGCCCAGGACCGCATGGCTGTTCAGTTGTCCAGATGCGATCTGCCGTTTTGCGACATTGATCTGCGACGCGGTGTCGTCACCACCGCCGGGGTGCGCAGCCTGCGGGTCTACCTGGGGCGATGCGGCACGGATGGCGGCGTTGCCCGTGTCTATCGGTCGCGTCGCGTGGTGACCGATAGCCTTGGCTCCATGGTTTCCATGCTGGGCCGCATGCGCCATGCCATGGGGGCCTGGGTGCGGGTGGTGGACGGCTTCGACATGGTGGTTTTTGACAGCCACGAGCAGGAGCCGTTGCGCAAGGACTTTCGGCATGGCGCCGGGCACGGCATGCGACGCCAGGGGCGGGATGGCTGCATGGTTGGCGAGCCTGATCGCCCCGGGCAGTGCATCCTTTTCGAGTGTCTGGCAAGACGGTGCGCCGGCACGCACGAAAGCCGCCTGCGTTACGAGCATGCCCTCGGCAAACTGGCCATGTCGGCCCATGCGTTCTTTCCATGGGATGAGATGGAAGCGTTTCTGTACATCATCGTGCTGACGCATTGATGTTCATACCTGTCCTTGTGCGCTTCCGATCCTGCCGGAGCCGGAAGCGAACCATGAGCGGATTTGGAGCGGAGGCGGGTTTTCCCGTACATTCAGCACAATCAGCAAGTCGGGGGTTTCATGAACAATTTCAATGTTGGTGCCAGGCTGATAGCCGGATTCATTGTTGTTTCGCTGCTGACGTTGATCACCGCAGGTTCCGGGTATCTGGCCATCGAGAATGCCGCCGAAAGCCTGCGCGAGGTCAACGAGGAAATGCTGCCCGCCGTGGCGCATACCGGCAGCATCGAACTGGCCATGCGCAGCATCGTGGTGGCCCAGCGCACCCTGATGATGGAACAGCTGTCCAAGGCCGACCGTGACCGCCAGCGAGAGGACATCCGTCTCGCCCGAGAGGTCATCGCCAGGTCGCGGGGCGAGATGGACAGGCTGCACCATTCGCGCGCCGTGCAGGAAAAGTGGTCTGCCTTCGTCGCCACGCTGGATTCCGTGCGCATCACCAATGATGAAATAATGGCGGCCATCCAGGAGTGGGAACGTGACATCGCCGATCAGGGGCGCATGGACCGGGCGGCTGAACTGGTCACCGGCAAGGGGGTGCAGGCCAACATTCGACTGGCCGAGGCTGGCGCTGCGGTGCAGGAGGCCGTGCGGGTAGAGGCGCGTGCCGCGCGGGCAGAGAGCGCGGCCGAAGCACGCACCGCGAACAAGACCGCCATTGCTCTGGGGGTGGGGGCTCCGTTGTTGTCGCTGCTGTTCGGTTTTCTCATTTCGCGGTCCATCACCCGTCCGTTGGGCGGGGCCGTGTCGTTTGCGCAACTGGTGGCGGGCGGCAACTTGGGCGCGCAACTGGCGGTGCGCGGACGCGACGAGATAGGCAGGCTGGCCGACGCCCTGCGGGTGATGGTGGACACCCTGAAGGCCAAGATCGCCGAGGCCGAAGACAAGAGCGAGCAGGCAGCCCGCAAGGAACAGGAGGCCCTGGTCGCCATGCGCGAGGCGGAGGAAGCCCGCAAGCAGGCGGAAAGCGCCAAGCGCGAGGGGATGTTGCAGGCTGCGGCGCAGGTGGAGGGCGCGGTGGAGGTGGTGTCGTCGGCGTCCGAAGAGCTTTCCGCCCAGATCGAGCAGGCCGACCGGGGTGCCGAGGAGCAGGCCAAGCGCGTATCCGAGACGGCCACGGCCATGGAGGAAATGAACGCCAGCGTGCTGGAGGTTGCCCGCAACGCAGGCGACACGGCGGAGGTTTCCGACACGGCCCGCGCCAAGGCCGCCCATGGCGCGGCGCTGGTGGAGCGGGTGGTGGGCACCATTGATGCCGTGCGGCGGCAGTCGCTGGACCTCAAGGCCGACATGGAAGACCTGGGCCGCCAGGCGGAATCCATCGGTGCGATCATGAACGTGATCAGCGACATTGCCGACCAGACCAACCTGCTGGCGCTGAATGCGGCCATCGAGGCGGCGCGGGCTGGTGACGCCGGGCGCGGATTCGCCGTGGTGGCCGACGAGGTGCGCAAGCTGGCCGAAAAGACCATGCATGCCACCGTGCAGGTGGGCGAGGCCATCCGCGGCGTGCAGCAGGGCACCCGCAAGAACATGGAGAACGTGGACCGCTCGGTGCAGGGCATCGAGGAATCCACCCAACTGGTGCGCCAGTCGGGCGAGGCGCTGGGCGAGATCGTGCGGCTGGTGGAAACGGCCAGTGACCAGGTGCGCTCCATCGCCACGGCCTCGGAACAGCAGTCGTCGGCCAGCGAGGAGATCAACCACGCCGTGGAGCAGGTAAGCACCATTTCCGGCGAGACGGCGCAAGCCATGCGCGAATCGGCTCGGGCCGTGTCCGCCCTGGCGGAGCAGGCCCAGGTGCTGAAGCGCCTGGTGGACGAGATGAAGGCGGCATGACCCCCGCACCATGAAACAGGGATGCCAATGAAAACGGGCCGCCCTTCCGTGCAGGAGGGGCGGCCCGTTGTGCTTGCAATCGAAAACCGGATCGTACCGGCGGCAAGGGCGGGGCAGGGCTGAACCGGCCTAGTTCACCGCCTCGCCGCTGCCGTACACCTCGGCCAGGATTTCCCCGGCGCCGTCGGCCACCAGTTGCGCGGCAAGGTCCAGGCCGATCTGGCGGGCCTGCGCGCCGTCGGGGGCGCTGACGCCGTTCATGGTGCGGCGGATCACCCGCGCGCCGGTCAGGTCGGCCACAAGGCCTTCCAGGGCAAAGGTGTCGGCGCCGGTCATCACGGCGTGCCCGGCAATGGGCACCTGGCAGCCGCCCTGCAACCCGGCCAGGAAGCCGCGTTCGGCCTCCACGCGGATGCGGGTGGGGGTATGTTCCATGAAGGCCAGCAGTTCGTGCAGGTCTGCCCGGTCGCCCCGGAACTCGATGCCCAGCGCGCCCTGCCCCACGGCGGGCAGGAAGGCGGGCGGACCCAGCACTTCGCTTTTGGGCGCGGAAAGGCCAAGGCGCTTCATGCCGGCGGTGGCCATGATGATGGCGTCGAACTGGCCCTCGGAAAGCTTGCGCAACCGGGTGTCCACGTTGCCGCGCAGGGAGACCACGTTCAGGTCCGGGCGCAGGGCCAGCAACTGCGACTGGCGGCGCAGGCTGCTGGTGCCCACGGTGGCCCCGTGGGGCAGGGCGGCCAGCGAGTCGTGGTGCACGGACAGGAAGGTGTCGGACGGCTCCTCGCGTTCGGGAATGATGCCCAGCACCAGTCCCTCCGGCAGTTCCATGGGCACGTCCTTCATGCTGTGCACGGCCAGGTCGGCCCGGCCATCCAGCAGCGCCTCTTCGATTTCCTTCACGAACAGGCCCTTGCCGCCCACCTTGGCCAGCGGCACGTCGAGGATGATGTCCCCACGGGTCTTCAGGACCAGCAGTTCCACCGAAACGCCGGTGTGTCGGCCTTCGATGCAGGATTTGACGTGTTCGGCCTGCCACAGGGCCAGCTTGCTGCCACGGGTGGCGATGACGAGTTTCTTCATGTGGTTGCGCGCGGTGAGAGGATGATGTCGTGGGCGTGTGCCACTAGTTGCATGTGGAGCAGTTGCCGCCCGAACACCCGGAACAGCCGCCACGGCTGGACTTGGGGAAGGTCACGGTCTGCCCCACGCGCGAAGGCGCGGGCATCTTGAAGCAGGCGCAGGACAGCTGCTTTTCGGTACGGGCGGAACCGCAGGCCGGGCAGGGGGGCAGGTCGTCACCAAAGACGAGTTCCTCGAACTTCTTGCCGCAGGCGGTGCATTCGTATTCATAGATGGGCATGATGCGTGTCTCCTCCAAAGGCGGTGCGAAATGCTTCCCGGTCGTGGCCCATGCGTGCCGCATGGCGTGGTGCCAGGCGTGCCGGGCGTGCGGCGCGGGATGGAAATTCGTTCGGCGTGCGCGGACCGCAAAGGGCGCCTATTCCGGCGCCTTGCCTTCCAGGTACGGTTGCAGGGCCAGCACGTTCTCGAACAGGAAATGGTCGGTCAACTGGCACAGCAGGTGGCCCACGGTGATGTGGATTTCCTGCACCAGCGGGGTGCGCCGGTCGGAAACGTCCAGCAGGTAGTCGCACAGCGCGGCCATTTCGCCGCCGCCGCGCCCGGTCATGCCCACGGTGGTCACGCCCTTTTCGCGCGCGGCCTTGAAGGCCAGCACCACGTTGGGGCTGTTGCCGGAGGTGGAAATGCCCACCAGCATGTCGCCGGGCTGTCCCAGTGCCTGCACCTGCTTCTGGAAGACCTGCTCGAAGCCGTAGTCGTTGCCTATGGCGGTAAGTATCGAGCTGTCGGTGGTCAAGGCCAGCGCGGGCAGGGGGGGGCGCTCCATCATGAAGCGGTTGACGAATTCGGCGGCCAGGTGCTGGGCGTCGGCGGCACTGCCGCCGTTGCCGCAGAACATGATCTTGCGGCCACGGGCAAGGGTGAGGGCCATCTGGAGGGCCAGTTCCACCACGCGGTCGGCGTTCTGCTGGAAATAGCGTTCACGAAGCCTGGCACCTTCGGTGGCGTGTTCGAGCACGATCTGGCGGGCGTTGTCGGTCATGGAGCGGTGAATACCTCTGCGGCGGCCATGCGGCCAACCCGTGGATGTTGCGGAACCACTCGGCAGTATACCAAATGGCCGGGCGTGACAACCGTGGGGCGCGAGCGGGGCGGCGACTGTGCGGGCGCCCAGCACGTGTGGGGCGCGAAGTCCTGGCCCGTCCTGCCGGTGCGCCACCATCCGTCCCGTGCCCGTTTTCGCGTCCGTCCCGCACCCGTCCCGCGCGCATCCCGCGAGCCATTCGCGCGGTTATTTCTTGAAGGCGCGGTCTCTTTCCTCTAGGAACACTCCATGCACACCGCGCTTCGTTCCATTCTCATCGTCACCAAGTCGGGCCACCGCGAGGCGGAGGCCCTTGGCGAACGCATGCGCGCCTGGCTGGCCGCGCGTGGCCTTTCGGCGCGCGTGGTGGAGAACACGGGCGATGCCGTGTCGCTGGCCGTGGCCGGGCAGGAATGCAGCCTGGCCCTGGTGCTGGGCGGCGATGGCACCATCCTTGGCGTGGCCCGGCGGCTGCTGGGCTCCGGGGTGCCCCTGCTGGGCGTGAACCTGGGCAAGGTGGGCTTTCTGGCAGAGGTGGCCGCCACCCGCTGGGAATCCAGTCTGGAACGGCTGCTGTCCGGCGGCGTCACCGTGCAGGAGCGACTGGCCCTGTCCTTTCGCGTGGAGCGCGATGGGGCCACGGTGCATTCCGGCGGCGCGGTGAACGACGTGGTCATCAATCGCGGCATCCTGGCGCGGGTCATCAACCTGGACCTGCGCGTGGGGTCCGAGCGGCTGGGCGAACTGCGCGCCGACGGGCTGATCGTTTCCACCCCCACCGGGGCCACGGGCTATTCCGTGTCCGCGCGCGGGCCGCTGGTGCATCCGCAACTGCACGTGTACACGGTGACGCCCATCTGCCCGTTTCTGAACAACCTGCTGCCGCTGGTGCTGCCAGGCGAGGCGCGCCTTTCGGTGACGGTGCGCGACCGCACCAACGAAGTCTACCTGACCCAGGACGGGCAGGAAGGCTACGCCCTGCAAGCGGGCGACGTGGTGCACGTGGAGCGCGCGCCCGGCGGCATGCTGTTCGCCACCATCGAGGAACTTTCGTACTACCGCAAGCTGAAGGCCAAGGGGTTCATCAAGGATCAGGCCTAGCGCCGGTCTTCGGGGCCTGTCCCCGCCCCGTTGGCTGACCTGCCGCGCAGTGCGGCCGCCTTGCGTGCCCGTCCGCTCCGTCTCCGCGACGGCCCTTTGCCGGGGGGCCGCCCCGCCGTGCCACCCGGCCCCGCCGATACTGAGGTTGCCATGCGAAAGCTGCCCGAGTTCGACGCCGTCAGGGACATCCGCCTGCGCAAGGACCCCTATTTCGACGCGTGGATCTACAATTTCATGACCGAGAACAATCTCGAACACCTCATGAACCCCACGCTCATCGCCACCCCGGAGCAGTTGCGCTTCATGGTGTCCCTGGCCGACGACCAGGTCTACGTCCCCTGTTCGGACGACACCTTCCGCCTGCTCACCGCGCAGGACAAGCCCCGCGCGCTGCAGGATCAGTACAACCGCGCGTGGCGCATCATCATGCGCCTGGTGCGCAGCGCCACCCACATCGAAAAGCAGGTCAAGCGGCGCATCATGCAGTACTGCCGCCACCGCTTCCGCCTGCACATCAGCCAGCACACCGCCATCCCCTCGCGGGTGGTCAAGCGTTTGACCAGCATCGTGCTTACCCAGTCCGGACAGGAGGACCCGTGGGAAGGCCGCAAGCAGTCCGCCAACCGCAAGGCCCGCGCCCTGTTGCAGGACCCCGCGTTGCAGCGCCTGCTGCGCCGCCCCCCGGCCACCCTGGACCCGCACCGCGACATCGTGGACATGCGCTGGGAACTGGACCTTACGGAACTGGTCCGGCTGCTGCACGTGGCCATGCGTGGCCGCCGCTGGCTGGAATGTCCGCCCTCGCCGCTGGAAGTGGAACAGGCGCTGGAGTCGGTGGGCGCGCCTTCCGCCCAGTTGCGCCTGCTGTTCGGCCCGGAAACCGAGCCGCGCAAGAAGATCCTGTACCTGTGCGACGGCGACGGCGGGGTCATGTTCGACCTGGCCGTCATTCGCGTGCTG
This sequence comes from Nitratidesulfovibrio sp. SRB-5, assembly GCF_019931275.1. Classification (NCBI taxonomy): domain Bacteria; kingdom Pseudomonadati; phylum Thermodesulfobacteriota; class Desulfovibrionia; order Desulfovibrionales; family Desulfovibrionaceae; genus Nitratidesulfovibrio; species Nitratidesulfovibrio sp. SRB-5. Next base: position 1,564,373 of record NZ_JAIOTY010000002.1, read on the forward strand.
CTGCGCATGGGGCACCAGGTGGTGCTGGCCCTGAAGGAAGGGTTCTTCTTCTACGCGCCCATGATCTGGGACGCGGAGTCCGACCCGGTGCTGAAGGAAGAGATGGAATCCGCCTTCATCCTGCATGACGACCGGGTGACCAAGAACGACCTGTTGCGCCACCTGCGCGAGCACCGCTTCGTGGTCATTTCCGACGGCACGCGCGAACGGCTGAACCTGTACCGCGCCAGCGTCACCTTTGCCCGCGCCTGGAAGGAATGCGACGTGGTTATGGCCAAGGGCTGGCGCGCCGACCATACCTTTTTGCGCACCAGCCACCAGTTCACCCGCGACGTCGTGTGCTTCTGGTGCGACGACGACGGGCAGTGCCACATCACCTGCAAGCCCCGCGCGACCGGGGTGCGCAAGTTCACCGAAAAGGACCTGACCGGCAAGGCCGACGAGATCATCGAGGCCATGCGCGAGGCGCGCCAGCAGGGCAAGGCGGTGATGTTCTACAGCTGTATCATCGGCTCCATTCCCGGCCAGACCAAGACCGCCATCAACGTCGTGGACACCTTTGTCCGCCACCTGCGCGAGAAGCTGGACACCACCTTCATCATCAACCCCGCCGAGCACTTCGAGGAAGGCATGGACGGCGACGACCTGATGTTCATGTGGGAACGGGTCCAGCGCAGCGGCCTCATCGACGTCTGGCGTTTCCAGACCGTTGAGGATATAGAGACGAGCTTCGCGTTGCAGGAACGCAAGGTGCCCTCGGTGTGGGCGGGCAAGGATTCCACCTACTCCACCGGCTGCACCAAGGAAATGCAGATCGCCCTCGACATGCAGAAGAAGCACCGCGAACTCCAGATCATCGGCCCGTCGCCGGACAACTTCTTCCGCCGCCGCGAATACGGCGTGGGCAAGTACTTCGACGTGGGCATCAGCGGATAACCCAGCCTCAAGGATACACGATGCAGACCCTTCATGCCGTGGCAGCGCTGCTCACGGAATGCTTCGACGCCCAGCACAAGGCCACCGCCGACTGGCACGTGGCCGAGCCCCCGGCGCACGAGCCTGCGCCCGTTGAGACGAACGCGGCGGAGACCGTGGCCGACGCGGCCCTGCTGCACCGGCTGGTGCTGGCCCAGCACCTGATGAACTTCCGCCTGTGGCACGTGGAAGACACCGCCCGCCGCACCGACGTGGGCGCCGATGTCATTGCGGACTGCAAGCGCGCCATCGACGGCCTGAACCAGCGCCGCAACGACTACATGGAAAAGGTGGACGCCTGCCTGGTGGCGCTGCTGCGCCCGCAACTGCCCGCGCCCGCCCCCGGCCAGCGCCCGCGCCACAACACCGAGTCGCTGGGCATGGCCGTGGATCGGCTGTCCATCCTCAGCCTGAAGGTCTTCCACATGGAAGAGCAGGCCGAACGCGCCGACGCCGCGCCCGACCATCGCGAACGCTGCGCCGCCAAGCTGGCCGTGCTGCGTGAGCAGCGCGCCGACCTGGCCCGGGCCGTGCTGGACCTGACCGGGGAGTTCCTGGAAGGCCGCAAGCAGCCCAAGGCCTACTACCAGTTCAAGATGTACAACGATCCCAGTCTCAACCCCGAGTTGTACAACAACGCGAAGGGGTAGAAGAGGAAGAATTATGAAGAGAATGACCGGGGGAAGGAACCTTTTGGAAAAGGTTCCTTCCCCCGGACCCCCATCCTCCCAAACTTTTTATTTGGGTAAGTTCCCGAGCCAGCCTGGGTGCAAGGGGAATGGGCCAAAAAGGGGGTGCAGGGGGCGTAGCCCCTTGCCCGCCGGAGGCGTAAAAAACGCACCAATCCAGTACCCATCGGGTGCGGACGCCGTAGCAGACAAGTAGTTCAGGAGATTCGTCATGGCCTTGTATGAAGCCGTCATCGGGCTGGAAGTGCACGCCCAGTTGCGCACGCGGTCCAAGCTGTTCTGTTCCTGCTCCACCGCGTTCGGGTCGGCCCCCAACACCAACGTGTGCGAGGTGTGCTCCGGCATGCCCGGCGTGCTGCCGGTGCCCAACGCCCGCGCCGTGGAATACGCCGCGCGCATGGGCATGGCCGTGAACTGCACGGTGAACCCCGTCTCGGTGTTCGCGCGCAAGAACTATTTCTACCCGGACCTGCCCAAGGGGTACCAGATTTCGCAGTTCGAAACGCCCATCTGCGAGCATGGCCACCTGAATATCTCCGTGAACGGCCAGACGCGCCGCATCGGCATCACGCGCATCCACATGGAGGACGACGCGGGCAAGAACATCCACTCGGCGGGCGACAACGCCAGCTACGTGGACCTGAACCGCTCTGGCGTGCCGCTCATCGAGATCGTCAGCGAGCCGGACATGCGCAGCGCCGAGGAGGCCGTGGCCTACCTGAAGGCCCTGCATGCCATCGTGGTGTACCTGGGCATCTGCGACGGCAACATGGAGGAAGGCAGCTTCCGCTGTGACGCCAACGTTTCCATCCGGCCCAGAGGGCAGCAGGAATTCGGCACCCGCGCGGAACTGAAGAACCTGAACTCGTTCCGCAACGTGCAGCGGGCCATCGAGTACGAAATCGCCCGCCAGCAGGACGTGCTGGAGGACGGCGACGCCGTGGTGCAGGAAACCCGCCTGTACGACGCGGTGAAGAACGTCACCGTGTCCATGCGCGGCAAGGAAGAAGCCCACGACTACCGCTATTTCCCCGACCCGGACCTGATGCCCGTGCGCATCGCGGAAGACGATCTGGCCCGCTGGCGCGCCGACCTGCCGGAACTGCCGCTGGCGCGCAGGGCGCGGCTCATGGAACAGCACGGCCTGTCCGATCAGGACGCCGACGTGCTGACCGCAGACAAGGCGCTGGCCGACTTTTTCGAGGCGGCCACGGCGGCCTGCGGCCAGCCCAAAAAGGTGGCCAACCTGATGCAGGGCGCTCTGTTGCGCGAACTGAACCAGCGCGCCGTGGCCGTGGACGCCATCGCCATGCGCCCCGAGGCTCTGGGCGAACTGGTGCGCATCGTCGAGGCCGGGCTGATCAGCGCCAAGATCGCCAACGACATCTTCGGCGAACTGGTGGAAACCGGCGCCATGCCCGAAGCCTTCGTGAAGGAGCGCGGGCTGGTGCAGATTTCCGACACCTCTGCCATCGAAACCGCCGTGGACGAGGCCATCGCCGAAAACCCGGCGGAAGTGGAAGCCTACAAGGGCGGCAAGACCAAGCTTATCAGCTTCTTCATGGGGCAGATCATGCGCAAGACCAAGGGCAAGGCCAACCCGGCCCTGGTTACGGAACTGCTGCAGAAGAAGCTGGGATAGCGCGCGTCCCCTACCGGGCATGGCCCGGCAAGGCGGACGGAGCGCAGACGCCGAACGCAATGCGGGGGCGGAAGAACCGGACAAGGTTTTTCCGCCCCCGCTTCATTTGTCGAGGCAGGCGGCCAGGCCGAGGACGAGCAAGCGGACGAGGACGTGGATGGGCAAGCGGACGGGCAAGCGGACGGGCAAGCAGGCAGGCAAGCGGACGGGCAAGCGGGCGGGCAGACAGGTGACTGCGGGGGGCAGGGGGTGAAAGGGCGGGAGAAGCCGCTAGGCCTGTGCGGTCAGAACCGCCAGCGCGGTCTCCAGCGCGGCCTCCAGCGCGGCGTCGGTGAACTCGTCCATTTCCGGGCCGTGGTCGTACCCGGCAAGGTGGCCTAGCCCGTGCGCCAGCAGGCGCAGGGCATGTTCCACCGGTTCCTGCCCGTACAGCTGGCATTCGCGCCGCCAGGTATCCAGCGACAGCACCAGCCAGCCGAGGTGGCAGGGGGCATCTTCGTCCGGCCCGTCATGCGGCCCGCCATGCGAACGGTCAGGTGAACTGGCATGCGCGCCGTCGTGCGGTCCGCCGTCATGGGCGGGAAAGGACAGGATGTTGGTGGGGCCGGTGCAGCCAAGGTGCGCGGCGTTCAGGCGGGCGATTTCCTCGTCGCCCACCAGATCCAGTTCCACGGTGCATCCGGCAAGGCCGGTGGCCTCCTGCATGGCCGCGAACACGGCGCGCAATTCGCCGGGGGCCAGGGGCAGCATCCAGCCCATGCCGGGGGCGCGGCGCAATACCAGCATGGCGGCCTAGACGGGCTTGGAGGGCTTGGCCCCCGCCTCGGCGGCGGCGGATTCCGGCGTGTCCCCGGGCGTGTCCGGGGGAGTGTCCGGGGGAGTGTTCGCGCGAGCGTTCGCAGAGGTGCCCGCCGGAGCGTTCACGGGGGCATCCGTTTTCACCGGGCCGTCGCCGTTGCCGCCGTCCAGCGTGCCGTAGCAGCAGGGCATGGGCGGTTGCGGTTCGTCGCAGACCGGGCAGGGCGCAGTGGTGGCGGTGTCGGGGCAGGGGGGCGGGCAGACGGGACAGACAGGATTGGGCGCATCCCCGTTCCCGCCGTTCTTCTCCACGGTCTTGCCGCTCTTGTCGCTGGCCTTGTCCCCGTTTTTGTCCGGGCACTTTTCCGCGCCTTTCTCGCCGCATTTGGGTGCGTCCCGGTCCGGACTGCGATCAGGCTGGCCGGGTTTGGCCGCATCCGGGTAGCCGATGCGCTGGTGGAACAGCCCGGTGAGGATGCGGTGGAAGTTTTCGCCCAGCTTGTGCAGGTCCTTGAAGGTCAGTTCCGACTCGTCAAGCTGCCCCTCGGCAAAGATGCCCTTGACGATGGTGTCGATGTGCCCCTTGATGCGCGCCGGAGTGGGGTCCACCAGGGTGCGGCTGGATGCCTCCACGGCATCGGCCAGCATGACGATGGCCGCCTCGCGCGTCTGGGGGCGCGGGCCGGGGTACTGGTAGTCCTGCTCGCGCGGGTTTTCGCCCTGGTTCACGGCCTTCTGGTAGAAGTAGCGGATTACCCGCGCGCCGTGGTGCTGGCCGATGATGTCCACGATTTCCTGCCCCAGCCGGTGCTGCTGGGCCAGTTCCACGCCCTTCTTGACGTGCGAGGTGAGAATAAGCGCGCTCATGGACGGGGCCAGCTTGTCGTGCTTGTTGCGCCCGCCGAACTGGTTTTCGATGAAGTATTCCGGGCGGCTCAGCTTGCCGATGTCGTGGTACAGCGCGGCCACCTTGCACAGCAGGCTGTTGGCGCCGATGGCCTTGGCCCCGGCCTCCACCATGTTCGAGACGATGAGCGAATGGTGGTAGGTGCCGGGCACGGCCACCATCAGGTCCTGCAACAGCGGCTGTTCCAGGTTCATCAGCTCCATCAGCCGGAAGCGCGTGGTGTAGCCTAGGCACAGCTCGATGATGGGAGACAGGGCGAACAGCAGCAGCAGCGAGAGCATGGCGTTGACCGCAACTGCCAGCACCCCCCACGCCATGGCCGCCGGGTCCACGTGCCCGCCAAGGGCGGTTGCGCCCAGCCAGATCAGCAGTTGGCCCGCGCACAGCGGCAGGGTGCTCCACACCACGTCCTGGCGGGTCTGGGCGCGGGTCACCAGCCAGGTGTTCCACATGGCGCCCAGGAAATAGAACATGAACAGGGGCAGCCCCCCGCCCGCCAGCACGGTGCAGAAGAAGGCCAGCAGCAGCCCGGTGACGCAGTAGCGTCGGGCGGAAAAGATCAGCGCGGCAAGGCCTGCGGCTCCGGCCACGGGAAAGGCGAAGGCCAGCACCTCCGGCGTCAGCGACGCCCCCTGTTCCAGCACCCGCTGGCCCAGCAGGGTCAACCCTTTGGACATCAGGGCGAACACCAGCAGCAGCAGCGCCACGAAGAACAGGTCCTTCTGGCGCACGGCGGAACCCATGCGCCCGCTGGGCGAAAACAGCATGCCCGCGCCCAGCAGCAGCGAGGTCAGCAACACCCCGGCCACCGTGGCCAGGTGCACCTTTTCGCCCTTGCGCGCCCACAGGGCCTGCAACTTCATCTGGTGCTCGCGGCTTACCCGCTCGCCCTGGCGCACCACCACCTCGCCCTTCTGGATGCGGTAGAACACCGGTTCCACGGCGGCGGTCATTTCCGCCACGCGGGCATCGGTGGCCTCGCGGTTCAGGGTCAGGGTGGGCGAGAGCAGCGGGGACAGCAGCAGCACGGCGGTGCGGCGCACGGCCAGCGAGGCCTTGGTCTCGTTCTTCAGGTTCTGGCTCAGTTCGGAAACCACGGACCGCAGGTCGTGCAGGTTCTGCAGGTCGCTGCGCAGGGTTTCGCTGCCGGTGGCCAGGTCGCGCAGCAGCACGCCGCCCTTGAACTGGAGCACAATGCGCGTATCGGCGGAAACGCCTTCCGCCAGGCGCGATTCCAGCCACGGCAGGGCGCGGGTGGTCACGAGGGTTTGCAATTCCTCGCTGGCCAGCACGTTGATGGTGCGCTCGGTGATTTCCGTGCCCAGGGCCTCGGCCAACTGCCAGCGCAGCTGTTCCTGTTCCGCCGGGTCGGCGTGGTTCACGGCCAGGAAGATTTCGTGCACCCGCTGGCGCAGGGCGGTGACCGGCTCGCGGCTCAGGTCGAACACGGCGGGCTGCAACTGGGCCACCTGGTCGCGCCGGGCGCGGGTGCCCTGCACGTCCTCCACCAGCAGGTCGCGGTCGGCGGTCACCTCTTGCGAGGCGATTTCACCGGCCACGTACAGCCGCACGGAGGGCGAAAGATTGGCGCCCGCCAGCACGGACAGGGCAACCATGGCCAGGCAGAAGAAAAGCAGCCCGGGGCCGGCCTGGTGGCGGGCCAGCCAGCGGAAGGGCGCGGCCACCGATTCGACGCTGATGGCCTTGCGTCTAGCGGGAATCTGCTGTTTCGTGGCGTTCATAGGCCTGCACTATCCTGCCCACCAGGGGGTGGCGGATCACGTCGTCTTCGTGAAAGCGGATGGAGCGGATTCCCTTGACGCCTTCAAGCACGCGCAGGGCGTGCACCAGGCCGGAACGCGACAGCGCGTCGGCCTTGCCCGATGCGGGCAGGTCTATCTGGGTGATGTCGCCGGTGATGACCGCGCGAGAGCCGAAGCCCAGGCGGGTGAGGAACATCTTCATCTGTTCCTGGGTGGTGTTCTGCGCCTCGTCCAGGATGATGAACGCGTCGTTCAGGGTGCGCCCGCGCATGAAGGCCAGCGGCGCGATTTCGATGATGCCCGTCTCCAGCATGTCGGACACCTTCTGGAAGTCCTGCATGTCGTGCAGGGCATCGTACAGCGGGCGCAGGTAGGGGTTCACCTTCTCCACCAGGTCGCCGGGCAGGAAGCCCAGCTTTTCTCCCGCCTCCACGGCGGGCCGGGTAAGGATGATGCGCTTCACCTTCTTGGCCAGCAGCATGGAAAGGGCCACGGCCACGGCAAGGTAGGTTTTGCCGGTGCCCGCCGGGCCCACGGCGAAGACCATGTCGTTCTCGCGCAGGGCGGCCACGTAGTCGCGCTGGCTGAGGGTCTTGGGGGTGATGGTCTTGCGGGGGGAAACCACGAACACCGCATCGCGGAAGATGCGCCGCAGGTCGGCGGAAGGGTCGCGGTCGAGCATGCCGTAGGCATAGGCCATGTCGCGCGGGTACACGGGGTGGCCCGACTTCAGCAGGCCGTACAGCTGCGCCAGCAGGTTCAGCACCGTTTCGCGCACGCGGGGGTCTTCCGCGTCAACGGTGACGGTGGTTCCGCGCGTGTCCAGGCGTGCGCCCGACTTTTCCGCGATCAGGGAAAGATTGGCGTTCTGCGCGCCGAACAGCTGGTTGGCCAGTGCGGCGTCGTCGAATTCCAGCGTGGCGGCGGTGGTGGCTTGCGACATGTGGCTCGTGGGTTGTGGTGGGCGGAGCGCGTTGCGGCGGCGCGGCAAACGCGATGCGGGCGGTTCGGCTGCCGGGGCGTCCGGGTGGACTGGCGGCGGTCTGGTGCTGGCCGTTGGCAAACGCCCGGCAAGCAGACTGGCGCGCGGCAGGGAACCGGCCATGGCTCCGACCGGGCAACGCCCGGCTGCGGAAGCGCGGCGGCAAACCCCGGTGCGGGATGGCCTGGCGAGAGAGTGAGGGACGCGCCGCGAGGATGTCCGTTACCGCCCCGATAGCCCGTTTCCGCCGTGGCGTCCAATGGTTTCGGACCATACAGGCATGGCGGTATGCGGTTGCGCATGCGTGCGTGATGGCGGAGGAGAAGCGCCGCTTGTGCGAAGGCAAGGGGCCAGACAGGGCAGGCAGGGCAGACAGGGGCGCCGGGCAGCAGGGCGGGCGCGACACGCCGGGCGAGTGCGCGCTGGCATGGGCGATGCATTAAGCAATGTAAAGGCGGAACCCGGCAAAATCGTCCGCCCGGAGGCAGCATGGCCATTTCATCCGTTTACGGCAGCTACGGCACCTACGGCATCGATCTTTCCTCGTACACCGACGGCAGTTCCACCTCGTCGTCCGGTACGTCGTCGTCCTCTTCGTCTTCCTCGTCTTCCGCGTCCGGCAACACGGTGACCGGGCTTTCGCTGGACTATCTGTCCCAGCTTTCCAGCGTGCTCAAGGAAATTTCGCCCAACGCCACCGGCAAGCTGACCTTCAGCGCGGTGGAAGAGTACCGCAAGCAGTTGGAAGAGGAATTTTCCGCCAAGGTGCGCGAAGACCTGACCAAGCTGGGCGTGGACAAGGACGTGGAGTTCCGGGTGGTCACCAACGAGAAGACCGGCGGCGTCTCGGTGATTACCACCAGCGAGGACAAGGCCAAGATCGAGCAGTATTTCAAGGATAATCCGGACATGGTCAAGAAGTTCCAGAAGATCCAGACCCTGTCCAACCTCGAGAAGGCCCGCAAGGCGGAAGGGTATTCACCCCAGGACATCAAGACCCGTCTGCAGATGGAAGCCATGAGCGCCTGGTGGAGCGAGGACGGCGCCTCGTCCCAGATCATGGATTTCACCGCCGATCAGGCCTCCTTCCTTACCGGGTTGCGCGCCCGCGTGTAGCCATGACGGCGCGCCGTCGCGGCCTGTAGTGCCCATGGGAGGATTCGGAGGTGTTTGGGGTATCCGGGGTGCCCCGCGCATTCCTGCCTGCCTTGCCTCCATCCACATGTTCCGGTCTTCCGGCACGCCCCGCAACCGCCCAGCCGGGGCGCGGTGCGCCGGGGGTTGTCATTGCCGGGCGATTGCGGCATGACGTGCCCGTGAACGAGCCAGACCCCGCCACCACTTTCGCCGCCCGTCACGCCGTGCCGGGCGATGCATCGCCGTCGATGTCTTTACCGACACCGGACGGCGCGCCGTTGCGCACCATCCAGGTGGTTAACGTGCGCTGGTTCAACGCCACGGCGTGGTACGGCATGATGCTGGCCCGCCTGCTGCGCGAGGCCGGGCACGAAACCCTGGTGCTGGGCCTTGCGGGCACCGAATCGTTCGAGCGCGCCCGCGCCTGGGGGCTGGACCCCATCCCCCTGCCGCTGAACGCCGCCAATCCCTTCACCCTTGCCGGGCTGTACGGCACGCTGCACCGCATGGTGCGCGATTTTCGCCCCCACGTGGTCAACTGCCACCGGGGCGAATCGTTCGTGCTGTGGGGCCTGCTGAAGGCGCTGCACGCGCGCGGGCCGCACCGCTTCGGGCTGGTGCGCACGCGCGGCGACCAGCGCCTGCCCAAGGGCAACCGGCCCAACCTGTTCCTGCACACCCGCGTGGCCGATGCGGTCATTGCCACCAATTCGGTGATGGCTGAACATTTCACCACTCGGATGGGCGTGCCCGCCGACCGGGTCCACACCATTATCGGCGGGGTGGACGAGTCCGTGTTCCGCTTCGACGCGGCGGGCCGCGCCCGTGTGCGTGCCGAATACGGCTGGGCGGACGATGATTTCGTGGTGGGGCTGCTGGGCCGGTTCGACGCGGTGAAGGGCCAGCGCGAACTCATCGAAACCGTGGCGGGCCTGCGCGCGGGCCGCTGGGACGGCACGCCGCGTCCGCGCCTGCGGCTGATGCTGGCCGGGTTCGATTCGGCCACGCCCGAGTCCACGGTGCGCGGCTGGCTGCGCGAGGCGGGCATTGAGGGCATTTCGGTGATCACCGGCAAGCGACCGGACGTGGCCGCGTGCATTTCGGCCATGGACCTTGGCGTGGTGGCCTCGCTGTGGTCAGAGACCATCGCCCGCGCCGCGCTGGAGATCATGGCCTGTGACAGGCCGCTGGTATCCACCACCGTGGGCGTCATGCCCGACCTTTTGCCCCATGGCGCGCTGGTTGCGCCGGGCGACGTTGCCGCCATGGCCGGGGCCATCGCCCATGCCATGGACAGCCCGCCGTGGCTTGAAATACTGCGCGCTGCCTGCGGCCTGCGCATCGAAAGCCTGCACCGGGCGGATTTTCTGCACCGCACCCTTGATGTCTACAGGGACGTTTGCCGCACCGCATGACAGGGCCGCTGCCGTCCGAATGTGCTGTCTTTCGGGGCGCCCTCTTTGCCCCGGACACGGCCAGACACTACCGGACACGACCAGGCACTACCGGATGCTGCCGGACGGGTCCGACGTCATCGGCGGCACGGGCAGGGCCTGAGCCCCCGCATGTTTTGACAGCCCGCGCATTTCCTTCTTTCCGACGGCGCGTGCGCACCGCCGCATGACACGCAACGCACGGCGGACGGACCGCACCCGCAGGCCCGCCACGCACTATCCACAGCAGGAGACACACCAGTGAGCCTCAAGAGTTTCGCCAGCGACAACACCTCGGGCGTGCACCCGCGCATTCTCGCCGCCATGGAACGCGCCAACGCCGGGCATGCCCGCCCCTACGGGCAGGACCCGTACACCGAGCAGGCGAAAGAGGTGTTCGCCCGGCACTTCGGGCCGGACATCGACATGTATTTCGTGTTTCTGGGCACGGCGGCCAACGTGCTTGGGCTGCGCGCCGTGACCCGGCCCTGGCATTCCGTGGTCTGTGCGGACGTGGCCCACATCAACGTGGACGAATGCGGCGCGCCGGAATCGGTGACCGGGTCCAAGTTGCAGGTCATCCCCTCGCACGACGGGCGCATCCGGGTCATGGACGTGGTGCCGCTGCTGCACATGATCGGCAACTTCCACCACAGCCAGCCGCGGGTCATTTCCATCACCCAGTCCACGGAACTGGGCACGGTGTATTCCCCGGCGCAAATCCGCGCCCTGGCCGACTTTGCCCATGCCAACGGCATGCTGCTGCACATGGACGGCGCCCGGCTGGCCAACGCTGCGGCGGCGCTGGACGTGAGCCTTGCGGCGCTGACCCGCGATGCGGGCGTGGACGTGCTGTCCTTTGGCGGCACCAAGAACGGCATGATGTTCGGCGAGGCGGTGATCTTCTTCAACCCGGAACTGTCGCGCGAGTTCAACTTCATCCGCAAGCAGGGCATGCAGCTCATTTCCAAGATGCGCTTCATCGCCGCCCAGTTCATGGAAATGCTGCACGACGGCCTGTGGCTGGAAAACGCCCGCAACGCCAACGCCATGGCCCGACTGATGGCCGACAGCCTGCGCGGCCTGCCGCACGTCACCATCACCCGGCCCGTGGAGGCCAACGCTGTGTTCGCCCGGCTTTCGCCCGAGCACATCGCCCGCTTGCAGCAGGATTTCTATTTCTACGAATGGGACCCGGTGCTGCACGAGGTGCGCTGGATGACCAGCTTCGACACCACCGAAGAAGACGTGCGGGAATTCACCGACGCCGTGAAGGCGCTGGGGTAGGGACGGCTGCTTTTCGGCAGGATTGCGGCGGCAGGATGATGAAAGAGTGGGCGTATGCAACGGCATACGCCCACTCATGCATTTGTACGGAAAGCTTGTTCGATACATCGTAGTCGTAACAATCATTGCCCGCATGCAGCAGCCTGGGGCGAAATTCCGGCCACGCTTTGTTGCCGCGGCAAGCGGGCAGCCGCCATGCCGCAGCCAGGCCGGATATCAGGGGGACATCAGAACTCGTACATCAGCGACAGGTTGCCGCCCACGCCTTCGCGTACGCCGGTGTAGCCCTGTGCGCCAAGGTCGAGCGAAAAGCCGCTGTCCGGCAGGGGCTTCCATATGATGCCCATCTCGCCCACGCCCGTGCCGCCCTTCAGGGTTGGCGCGGGTGCGTCAACTCCGGCCACCACGCTGTGCGCCGTGCCGTCGAATTCATATTCCCATGCCGCGCCGGTGTACGGCGTGATGCATTTGTTCAGCGCGTAGCCAAAGCGCGCCCCAAGGCGGGTGCGGTACGAATCCACGTCGTCGAACGTTACCGGGTCGCCCAGTATGCGCACGTCCGCCCCCGTGGTGTGCGTCCAGAAGTACTTGCCGTACAGGTCAAGCCAGGCCTGTTCGCTGATGTTCCAGATATACCCCACGCCCGCGTGCGCACCGTAGTAGGCGACGTTGATGTCGTACTCGGCTTCTCCCAGCGTGGGGTTCAGGTCGTCGCTCCTGTAGTCGGAACTGAGCCTGCCCGCGCGCACCGTTGCCTCGGCGTACAGCCCGCGCGCCATGCCTTCGGTGGCTTCCACCCGGCCCAGCAGGCCGCCGCCAGCGGACCGGCTGTCGCCCCGGGCCGTGATGCTTTCGCCCGCAGCCGTTTCGTTGTGGCTGTCGTAGGAGCCGACGCTTGTTTCGAAGAAGGCCCCCACAAGCAGGTCCGCGCCGCTTACCGGCAGGCGTTTGGCCAGACCGGTCATGAGCGAGAAGCTCTGCATGTCCACGTGAGAGCCGGTTGCATAGCGGGATGTGCCGCCGGACGTGGCGCCAAAGCCAGCCCAGCCTGCCTGCGCCATGTTGTCCGCGCCAAGGACGGCTGCCGCGCGCGCGTTGCCCATGCCCGGCCCGGCCGCAAGGTCCGCGCCCTGTGTCACAAGGGCGACGTTGGCCGCCTTGCCCTCGGACGGGGATTTGCGCGCGCTTTCGTCCGTCTGCTCAATGCTGGTAACCCGGGCCACCAGGCTGTTGCCGATTTTTTCCAGGCCGAAGGTGTAGAGGCTGGAAATGCCCGCCATGCCCGTTGTGGTGTTGGTCATGCCCGTGTCGGCGTAGAGGGCACCGGTGCTTTTGATGAGGGTAACGGTGTCGTTGACGGCCAGCGGGGTTCCGCCGCCCTCAATGCCCACGCCCACGGTGGTAGGGGCGGTGGAAGGGCCGCTGGAGGGTGTCTCGATAACAACTCCGTTATTCACGGTGAGCACCGTATCGCCCGCCCGGACCGTATCAGGCAGGTAGAAGCGGAAGTGCTGGAACCCTTCGATGCCCGCTGCCTGAAGGTTCAGGGTATGGATTTCCAGTGTGTTGCCGGTGCGGTAGTCACCGGCGGGGCCAAACACGCGACCGCCAACAAGACCAGCGCTCAGTGTGGGGTTGCCGAAAATGCGCAGGGTGTTGCCGGTGGCGGTGCCACCCCGGGAATACCCCCCGAATACCATGTAGCTTATGGTGCCGCCAGTGATGGTTACGATGTTGTTGCTGGCGTTGCCTGAACCGTCGCTGAAGCCGCCGTATATCCCTTCGCCGATATGTGTGCCGCCGGTGATTGTTACCCGGTTGCCATTGGCGTTGCCGCCATCGCTGTAGCCGCCGATTATGGGGCCGGTAATGCCTGTGTCGATGGTGAGGTTCCCGCCCGTGGCGTCAGTGGCGCCGGGCTGAAAGCTGCCAACGTAGCCGGAATGCGCGAATTCGAAGCCCGGTAAGGTTTCGGTGGTGCCGCCAGAGTTGGCGGCCCACAGGGGCGCGCCCGGCGCGAGCAGCGCGAGAAAGAGTAGCGCCGCCGCAGCGCGCGCGGAATGGCTGCGCGTGCGCCGCGAAGGTTCGGTTGCCTGTGAAAGCCACAGGCGCAAGAGCAAGACCATGAGACCCTCCTGATGTCGTGACGTGGTGTTTCCCCTGACGGTTTGCGGGTGCAAATATGCCCGGTGCAGCACACGCTGGCATCGGGCATTTATTGCGGCATCAGCCGTTTGGGGAATTGTCTGCACGAGATCAATGATAACAGGATGTTCTGGCCTTGTAAATCTATTTCGCCCCGTATGGGCAGCATATGAAGGCCCCTGGCAAGGAGGCGGTGTGGTATTTTGGGCAAAAATGCCCAAAGCTGCATGCAGGGGCTTTTCCACAGTACTGCATCAGATGGTTCCGCGTCCGGTTATGCGCAGGTTTCTGCAATATGTCCTGCAATCTGTTTCGCGCCATGGCCTGCAACAGGTTCGGCCATTGGTTCGCCGTGAGGCAGGCGGCAACGCTGTGGTGCCACTGGAAAGCAGGGGGTTGGGGCGCGATGCTACGCTTCTGCCCGTGCTTTGCTTACAGCCGTACTTTGGCATACAGCCGGGCAAGCCACGGGAGCGAATACAACATCAGGCGCAGCATGAGCCACGAGGCGGGCTTGTCCTTGGCCTTGAAACGGTGGACGTGGGCGGCGCAGCCCGGCGGGTTCGGCCCCATGGTGGTGGCGAAGAACACGGAAAAGCCCTGGGCCCGCGCGATGTCGCGGGCCTCGTCGCAATAGGCGCCCCATGGCCAGCACAGCGAGCGCACGGGGTGCCCCAGTTCGTCGGCCAGGGTGGAGGCGCAGGCGGCCAGTTCGCGGGTCATGCGGGCGGTTCTGTCGGCATCGGATTCCGGCTTGCCAAGGCCGGACGGCGTGGCGGCAAAGGCGGCCACCAGATTTTCCAGTTCACGCACCTTGCCGGAATCCTGGAAAAAGGCGTAGGCCGCGGCCTTGTCCTGGGGGACCATGGCGCGAATGGCCTCCACCAGTTGCGGGTCGGGCACGAAGGCGCGGTGCAGCAGGGCGGGGCGTTGGGCAAAGGCGGGCAGCCCCCACGGCACGGCAAAGTCCACCCGGTCGAAGGTGCGTGAACGATGGGCGGGGGCGTGAAAGCCCGTGTATTCCGGCTTGGCGAACACGGCGTGGTGCCAGTGGGAGTGGGCGGCCACGGCCATGGTGCCGTCGGCCTCCATCAACCGCGCCTCGTCCCAGTTGCAGAACAGGTCCTTGCGCTCGTCAAAACCCAGTACGTGCGGCACGAAGGGGGCGTCCACGCGGGGCAGGCCGTCTTCGCGGATGCGGCCCGCGCGCACGTCGTCCAGGGTGGGGCGGGGCGCGCCCTGCTCCAGCTTGCCCGCCACGGCAAAGATGACGCCCTTGTGTCCGTACTTCTTCAGGATGGGCCAGGCGTAGACGTAGTTGTCCAGAAACCCGTCGTCGAAGGTGATCAGCGCGCTGCGCGGCGGCAACGAGGTTTCGCCCAGCAGGTACGCCTCGGCCTCGGCCAGGCTGATGCCGGTCCATCCGGCGCGGCGCATGGCCCGGCAGTGGGCCTCGAAGGTGTCGGGGTGGACGGCGATGGAATTCTTCTTGCGGCTGACGTAGTGGTACATCAGCACGGGCAGGCTTTTCAGGCCAGCGGATGCGGCGGGACGGGATGCGGACATGCGGTGACGGTGGCGGTGCCGGTTTGGGGGTATGAAAGGGCGGGGCGTGAAGCACGGTCCCTTTCGGCGTCTGTAGCGCAGCGGGCTGCGCCCGTCGAGGGGGACGAGGGACACGGGGGGGCGCGGGACGTGACGACGGCCATCGCTGGCAAGGCGCCCTCAGGTATCCGGCAAGACGTCCGCAAAGGCATCCGGAGAGACGTCCGCAAAGGCATCCGGCAAGGCAGGGCGGCAAACAACGGGCACATTGTCCGTCGGCCTTTTGACGCAAGGCGCTTGACACCGGAGCGCGTCGGATTATCCTACAATGGCAGCAGGTTTGCAGCCTCATTGACGCTAAAGGAGAGCTATACGAGATGGCAGTCGAATACAAGGACTATTACAAATTGCTGGGCGTGGAGCGATCCTCGTCGCGCGACGACATCTCGAAGGCGTACAAGAAGCTTGCCCGCAAGTATCACCCGGACCTGAACCCCGGCGACAAGAACGCGGAAGAGCGCTTCAAGGAAATCAACGAAGCCTACGAGGTGCTCAAGGACGACGAGAAGCGTCGGCTCTACGATCAGCTCGGTCCCAACTGGCAGCACGGACAGCAGTTTCAGGGTGCGCCCGGCTTCGAGAACGTGCGCTTCGACTTTGGTGGCGGGCGCGGCTTTGAAGGGGCCGGGTTCAGCGACTTCTTCGAGACGCTGTTCGGCGGCGGCGGGGCGCGGGCGCGCGGGCCGGGAGGTCAGGGCGGCTTCGGCCCGGACCCGTTCGGCAACTTTTCCGCCCGGCAGCGGCGGGGCCGCGACGTGGAGGCCGAATTCTCGCTGACGCTCGAAGAAGCCTACCGGGGCGGTCGCAAGGCCGTGACCCTGCGCGAAGCGGGCGGGGGCACCAAGACGCTGGAGGTGAACATTCCCTCCGGCGTACGTGAAGGCGGACGCATCCGCCTTGCCGGGCAGGGCGACCCCGGCATGGGCGGCGGCCCGGCGGGCGACCTGTACCTGAAGGTGCGCATGGCCCCGCATCCGCAGTTTACCCTGGACGGCGACAACGTGATCTACGACCTGCAACTGGCCCCGTGGGAAGCGGCCCTTGGCGCCACGGTGCGCGTGCCCACGCTGGACGGCGAGGTGGATGTCACCGTGGCCCCCGGCGCGTGCAGCGGGCGCAAGCTGCGCCTGCGCGGCAAGGGGCTGGGCACGGGCGCGGCGCGCGGCGACCAGTACGTGCGCATCGGCATCCGCACGCCGGGAGAAGCCACCCCGCGCGAACGGGAACTGTGGGAAGAACTGGCCCGGACCTCGGCGTTCCGGGCGCGCGACTAGCAGACAGGACGACCGGAACCGGCGCGGAACCCCGCCGACATGACTTGCATCCGGAGGTGACACCACATGTACCCCGATGACGGCAACGAGCACGGATATGACCGGGGGCACGGCCTTGCGCAGGGTGGCGAACTGCCCATCCGTTCGGAATTCATCGCCTGGGCGGAATTCCTTCAGGTGTCGGGCGTGCACCCCAGCCGCCTTGGCGAACTGATAGAACTGGGCTGGCTGGAGCCGCGCCGCACGGCGGGCGAAGGCTACCTGTTCCGCCGTGTGGACGTGTACCGCACCCGCAAGCTGGAACGCATCTGCGCCGACTTCGAACTGAACAGTCTTGGCGGTTCCATCGTGGTGGACCTGCTGGACCGTATCGACCGGCTGGAGCGGCGCGTGCGCGAGCTTGAGGCCCAGCGGTAGCGTCATGGCCTCGTAGCGTTCGGGTCACGCCATGACCAGATGATTGCGCGGCCCGGCAGCGGTGCATCCGCACCGGGCAGCGCGAAATTTTCCGCCACGGGCGCGCCGCCCCCGGCATTCAGGCCGGGGAAGCTGGCAGCCGCCCTCGGCACATCGAAGCTCGCGCCCGGTCCGCCGGGCAAGGGGGAACGAACGATATGGACATCAACAAGTTTACCGAAAAATCGCAGCAGGCCATTGCAGAGGCACAGTCCACCGCCGTGCGCCTCGGGCACCAGCAGGTGGACGTGGAGCACGCCGCGCTGGCCCTGGTCCGTCAGGAGCAGGGGCTGGTGCCGCGCCTGCTGGAACGGGCGGGCTACAAGCCAGACGCCTTCGCCGCCGCCCTCGAAGCGGCGTTGCAGAAGCGCCCGGCGGTCAGCGGCCCCGGCGCGGCCCAGGGGCAGATATACGTCACCCAGCGCCTGAACCAGGCCCTGGTGCGCGCGCAGGACTTCGCCAAGCGGCTCAAGGACGAGTACGTCAGCGTTGAACACCTCATCTGCGCCTTTCTGGAAGAACCGCCCTCCACCGACATGGGCCGCGTGGCCCGCGAATTCGGTCTGACCCAGGACAAGCTGCTGGCCGTGCTGGAAGACGTGCGCGGCGCGCAGCGCGTCACCTCGCAGAATCCGGAGGACACCTACGAGGCGCTCCAGAAGTACGGGCGCGACCTGGTGGAAGAAGCCCGAAAGGGCAAGCTGGACCCGGTCATCGGGCGCGACGCGGAAATCCGCCGTGTGGTGCGCATCCTGTCGCGGCGCACCAAGAACAACCCCGTGCTCATCGGCGAGGCGGGCGTGGGCAAGACGGCCATCGTCGAAGGCCTCGCCCACCGCATCCTGAAGGGCGACGTGCCCGAGGGCCTGAAGAACCGCAGCCTGTTCGCGCTGGACATGGGCGCGCTCATCGCCGGGGCCAAGTACCGGGGCGAGTTCGAGGAACGGTTGAAGGCGGTGCTGAAGGAAGTGGAAAAGGCCGAGGGCCGCATCGTCATGTTCATTGACGAACTGCACACCATCGTGGGCGCGGGCAAGACCGACGGGGCCATGGATGCGGGCAACCTGCTCAAACCCATGCTGGCGCGGGGCGAGTTGCACTGCATCGGCGCCACCACCCTGGACGAGTACCGCAAGTACATCGAGAAGGATCCGGCGCTGGAACGCCGCTTCCAGCCGGTGGTGGTGGACGAGCCCACGGTGGAGGACACCATTTCCATCCTGCGCGGCCTGCGCGAACGGTTCGAGGTGCACCACGGCGTGCGCATCAGCGATTCGGCCATCGTCGAGGCGGTGACCCTGTCGCACCGCTACATCACCGACCGCCAGTTGCCGGACAAGGCCATCGACCTCATCGACGAGGCGGCGGCGCTGATCCGCACCGAAATCGATTCGCTGCCCGCCGAACTGGACGAGGTGAACCGCAAGGTCATGCAGCTTGAGATCGAGCGCGAGGCCCTGCGCCGCGAGACGGACGCCGCCTCGCGCGAGCGGCTGGAAAAGCTGGAGAACGAACTGGCCGACCTGCGGGCCAGCCAGGCCACCCTGCTGGCCCAGTGGGAACGCGAAAAGGGCTCCATCGACGCCGTGCGCACCATCAAGGAAGAGATCGAACGCACCCGCCTGGCCATCGACGAGGCGGAACGCAACTACGACCTCAACCGCGCGGCGGAACTGAAGTATTCCAGGCTGCTGGAGCTTGAGCGCAAGCTGGCTGCCGCCGAACGCGGCGACGACGAGAATCGCCTGCTCAAGGAAGAGGTGCGCCCCGACGACGTGGCCGAAATCGTGGCCCGCTGGACGGGCATCCCCGTCACCCGGCTGCTGGAATCGGAGCGCGAGAAGCTGCTGCGCCTGGGCGACGTGCTGCACGAGCGCGTGGTGGGCCAGGACGAGGCCGTGCAGGCAGTGGCCGAAGCCGTGCTGCGCGCCCGGGCCGGGTTGTCCGACCCCGGGCGGCCCATCGGGTCGTTCATCTTTCTTGGCCCCACGGGCGTGGGCAAGACCGAGCTGTGCAAGACGCTGGCGGAATCGCTGTTCGACAGCGAGGACAACATCGTGCGCATCGACATGAGCGAATACATGGAGAAGCACGCGGTGGCCCGGCTCATCGGGGCGCCCCCCGGCTACGTGGGCTATGACGAGGGCGGCCAGCTGACCGAGGCCGTGCGCCGCAAGCCGTATAGCGTGGTGCTGTTCGACGAGATAGAAAAGGCCCACGCCGACGTGTTCAACGTGCTGCTGCAAATCCTGGACGACGGACGGCTTACCGACAGCCATGGCCGCACCGTGGATTTCAAGAACACCATCATCATCATGACATCCAACATCGGGTCGTCGCACCTGCTGGACGGCATCACCGAGGGTGGGGAATTCCGCCCTGGCGTGCGCGACAAGGTGATGGACGAGATGCGCCGCCACTTCCGGCCCGAGTTCCTGAACCGGGTGGACGAGATCGTCATGTTCCGCCCGCTGCTGCCCGAGCAGATCGGGCGTATCGTGGAACTCTTGCTGGGCAAGCTGCGGGGGCGTCTTGCCGAACGCAAGATCACCGTGGACCTTTCCGACGCGGCGCGCGACTTCATCGCCGAATCCGCCTACGACCCGGTGTACGGCGCACGGCCCCTGCGGCGCTACCTGCAAACCAACGTGGAAACGCCGCTGGCCCGCCGCCTGATCTCGGGCGACCTGAAGGACGGGCAGCACGTGACCATCGGGGTGCGGCTGGACAAGCTGACGTTTGAGTAACTTGCCGCAATCTTGAACGTATATTGAGAGAAATGCGTCGGGGAGGGGACCCTTTGCGCGCTGCGGTCGCCATCCGTAAGGTTCGCAAGCTCACCTAACGGCTGCCGCAAAGGGTCTCCCTCCCCGAACCCCGCGTTGCTGTCGCCATCCGTAAGCACTCGCGCGGGGCGCTCGTGCAACGGCTGCCGTTCCCCCCAAACTTTTTAATAAGGGCGACCTTGGTCCGCGTGGCTTAAAGGTACTCGGTAATATTTTGTGGGAAGTTCAAGAAAGCGTTTGAAGAGTACCTTGAAAACCGCCGCAACCGCGTGCCCCTTTCTTGCCAGAGCCTGATACCGCCCCCTCCGCCATTGGTATGCCATGCCGATTGCCCTGCGGTGGCGCTTCTGGTAATGGCACCGGCACGGGCGGTTCGCCCATCCAACTTTCACAATCCCGGAGCAGAACATGCGTTGGTTGCTGCTGGCCGCGCTTACGGCCCTTTTCGCGTTTGCAGGTCACGGAACCGCCATGGCGGCTTCGGCACAGAGGGGACACACGGTGATCAAGCTGGAAACGAGCATGGGCGACATCGTCATCGAACTGGATGACGAAAAGGCCCCCAAGTCCGCCGCCAACTTCCGCGAATACGTCGCGGCGGGCCATTACGACGGCACCATCTTCCACCGCGTCATCGACGGCTTCATGATCCAAGGCGGCGGCTACGACGAGAAGATGCACGAAAAGCCCACCCGCGAGCCCGTCGAGAACGAGGCCAACAACGGCCTGCGCAACGAAAAGTACACCCTGGCCATGGCCCGCACCATGGCTCCGCATTCCGCCACCGCCCAGTTCTTCATCAACGTGAAGGACAACGCCTTCCTCGACCACCGCGCGCCCACCATGCAGGGCTGGGGCTACGCCGTGTTCGGCAAGGTGATCGAAGGCACCGACGTGGTGGACAAGATCAAGGCCGTGCGCACCGCCACCGTGGGTTCGTTCGAAAACGTGCCCACCACCCCCGTGGTCATCAAGAAGGCCACCGTGCTGCCCCCGGCGGCGAAGTAGCCTGCGCTCACGGCATTACGGCATTGCATCACAGGCGCCCCGCACCCCATCCGGGTGGCGGGGCGCTTTTGCGTGGCGGCGCTGCCCATAGGCGGGCGGCGGCAAGGGTGGTATGCTGCAACCGTGCGTGCCCGCCATGCCCGCCATACTGGACATGACGGACATGACGGGCAGTGCCCCATCAGCACGAACGGCACGGGCCGCCACGGCACAATTCCGGTATCCCGGCTCCTGACACCCCGGAAGCAAGGACGACATCCCTCATGGAATACCGCATCGAGCGCGACAGCCTTGGCGAACGCAAGGTGCCCGCCCACGCCTATTACGGCGTGCAGACCCTGCGGGCGCTGGAGAATTTCGACGTTACCGGGCTGACCATTGGCCGCCATCCGCGCTTCGTGCAGGCGCTGGCATCGGTGAAGAAGGCCGCCGCCCTGGCCAACATGGAACTGGGCCTGCTGGACGGCGACGTGGGGCAGGCCATCGTGCAGGCCTGCCGCGAAGTGCGCGAAGGCCGCTTTGACGAGCAGTTCGTTGTGGACATCATCCAGGGCGGGGCGGGCACCTCGGTGAACATGAACGCCAACGAGGTCATCGCCAACCGCGCGCTGGAACTGATGGGCAGGGCGCGCGGCGAATACGGCGTGGTCAGCCCGCTGAACCACGTCAATCTCTCGCAGTCCACCAACGACGTGTACCCCACGGCATTCCGCATTGCCCTTGTATGGTATGCGCGTGACCTTGGCGCCTCGCTGCGCGAACTGCGCGACGCCTTCCACGCCAAGGGCGAGGCCTTTGCCGACGTCATCAAGATGGCCCGCACCCAGTTGCAGGATGCCGTGCCCATCACTCTGGGCGCGGAATTCGCGGCTTACGGGGTGACCGTGGGCGAGGACATCGACCGCCTAGTCGAGGTGGCTCGCCTGCTGTGCGAGGTGAACATCGGCGCAACCGCAGTGGGCACGGGCATCAACACCGTGCCCGGCTACGCGCCGCTGGTCTGCGACCGGCTGGCGGACATCACCGGGCTGCCGCTCTCGCTTTCGCCCAACCTTGTGGAAGCCACCAGCGACGCCGGGGCCTACGTCACCCTTTCCGGGCTGCTGAAACGGGTGGCGGTGAAGCTTTCCAAGATCTGCAACGACCTGCGCCTGCTCTCGTCCGGGCCGTTCACGGGCCTTGGCGAAATATCCCTGCCCGCCGTGCAGCCGGGGTCCAGCATCATGCCCGGGAAGGTCAACCCGGTGATCCCGGAACTGGTCAACCAGGTCTGCCAGCAGGTCATCGGCAACGACCTTACGGTGACCCTGGCGGCAGAGGCGGGACAGCTGGAACTGAACGTGTTCGGCCCCATCATGGCCTGCAACCTGTTCCAGTCGCTGGAAATCCTGACGCGGGCGGCGCGCATCCTGCGGGTGCGCTGCGTGGAGGGCATCACCGCCAACCGCGAACGCTGCCTGGAACTGCTGCACGGCTCGCTGGGCATGGTCACCGCGCTGGCGCCGGTCATCGGCTACGAGGCGGCGGCAACGGTGGTCAAGGACGCCCGCGCCACCGGGCGCACCCCGCGCGACCTGCTGGTGGAGCGGGGGCTGATGCGGCCGGAAGACTACGACGACCTGATGGACCCGGCCAAGATGCTTGGCCCGCGCGACGTGCGCGGGCATCGCAACGGCGGCCTGCGGCAGGATGCGGCAGGGCGGGAGGCTGTGGGCAAGGGAACGGCGAAGCAGGGCGCCCGGCCGGATGGGGCGTATGGGCCAGCGGGGCGGGATGGACCGGATGGGCCGGACGGGCCGGATGCGTCCGATGAGCCCGGTGAGCCCGGTGAGCCCGGTGAGCCCGGTGAGCCCGGTGAGGAGGACGCATGACCCGTGGCCTGACCTTCACCCGTCTGGCGGACCTTGCGCATCCCATCGGCAGCGGCATGCCGCGCTGGCCCGGTGACCCGCCGGTAACCTTTCTGGATGTGGCCAGCCGCGAAGAAGACGGCTACGACCTGCGCGTCTTCGCCATGGGCGAGCACAGCGGCACCCACGTCAATGCGCCGCTGTCCTTCCTGCCCGGCGGGGCGGACGTGCGCACGGCGGCGCCGTGGCCGCTGCTGCTGCCCCTTGCCATGCTGGATCTGCGCGGCAGGGCGGCGGCAGACCCCGGCACGCGCTGCACCCCGGACGACGTGCTGGACTGGGAAGCGGCCCATGGCCGCGTGCCGCGCGGCGGCCTGTTCGTGTGCAACACCGGCTGGCATCGCCTGTGGTCCGATCCCGACCGGTTCATGGGGGTGCAGTGGGGCGCGCTGCGCGCCGGTCCGGGGGATGCGCCGCCCATGCAGTTCCCTTCGTTCACGCCTGCTGCCGTGCACCTGCTGGTGCACGAACGGGGCGCGGGGGGCATCGGCATCGACACGCACGGGGTGGACGCCCCGGACGACGCGGAGTTCTTGTGCAACCGCATGGCCCTGGCCGCCGGGGCCGTGGTGGTGGAATGCCTGGCCGCCCTGGACGGGTTGCCCGCCACCGGGGCGCACGTGCTGCTTGCGCCGCTGGGGCTGTGCGGCGGCACCGGAGCGCCGGTGGCCGTAACGGCGTTCGTGCCGTAGGAACTACCTCCAAATTGTCTTTTTTGCCCGTTGGCGTCGTCAAACATCGCCTGCCATGTCGGTCGAATACGATAAGAGTATACTCCCTCATGGCAGGCTTGTTTTCCTCGCCAACGAACGAAATCCTGCTTTGGAGGCAGTTCCTAGCTCACCCGGCTTGTCTTGCAATTTACGGCATGGTGAACGGAGAAGAACACCTGACTCCGCCCACACCCCCTAGCTGTGCATGTCGCCAATAATCCGCTTCAGGTCCGAAGCCAGCCGCGAGACGTCTTCCACCGCCTGCGCCGAATGGCGCATGGCTTCCGCCGTTTCGGCGGCGATGCGGGTAATCTCGTCGGTTGAGCGGTTGATTTCCTCGCTTGCGGCGGACTGCTGTTCCGACGCCGTGGCGATGGACCGCACCTGGTCCGCCGTGCTCTCCACAAGGCCCACTATTTCGCGCAGCACGTCGCCGGAGCGGCGGGCCATGCCCGTGCCTTCCTCTATGGCGGCGGTGGCCTTTTCGGTATTGGCGATATTCTTGCGCGCGCTTTCCTGAATGCCCCGGATGGCGCTGCCCACCTCGTTGGTGGCGGTCATGGTCTTTTCGGCCAGCTTGCGCACCTCGTCGGCCACCACGGCAAAGCCGCGCCCGGCGTCACCGGCCCGTGCCGCCTCGATGGCGGCGTTCAGCGCCAGCAGGTTGGTCTGGTCCGCGATGTCGGCGATGACGTTCATGATCTGGCCTATGCCCTGGGCCTGGGTGCCCAGTTCGGCCATGTCGGACTTGAGGTGCGATGCCAGCTCATGGGCATGCTGGATGGTGCGCACGGAGCCGTCCACCACCTCGGCCCCTTCTTGGGCGCGGACCTTGGCCTTTTCGGCCATTTCGGCGGCGCCGCCCGCATTGCGGGCCACTTCGAGCACGCTGGCGTTCATCTGTTCCATGGCGGTGGCCGCCTCGGCGGTGCGCTCGCGCTGGATGTCCGAGCCGCGCGCGGACTGTTCGATCTGCGCCGAAAGCTGCTCCGACGCGGTGGCCAGTTGCGAGGCCACGTCATCCGCCTCTGCCGAGGCGCGGGCGATGCGTTCGTTCTGTTCCGCGATGATGGCGGCCTGGCGCTTCATCTCGGTGGTGTCGATGTACAGGCAGAAGCCGCCGATGACGTTGCCGTCCAGATCCTGGAGGTAGGTGACGTTGGCCAGCACGTCCACCTTGCCGCCCTTGTGGCCGGCGATGACCACCTCCAGGTTCTTGATGCTGGTCTTCTCGTTCATGGCCCGGCCCACGGCGGTCTTGCGGCCCGGCTCGTTGTAGAACACCTCGGCCAGGGTGCGGCCATACTGCGCCTTGGGGTCGGTGTCGATTTCCAGCATGTCCATGCAGGCCTTGTTGGTGAACACCGTGCGTTCCTCGCGGTCAACGATCAGCACGGGCACCACCATGGCCTCCAGCACGCTCTGCGAGAACCCCAGCTTTTCCTTCAGCTCGGCCACCATGATCCGGATGGAGGAGGCCAGTTCGTCCAGTTCGAAATGGTAGGCGCCGTCCATGACGGCGCGCAGGTCGCCCTGCGCCACCTGCCCGGCGAATTGCCGGATGCGGTTCATGGGTCCGAGAATGAGGCGCCGGGTAAGCAGCACGATGGAGCCGGTCAAGGCCACGATGGCCACCAGCCCCATTATTGCCAGCAGCATGCGCTGCTGGCGCGCCACGGTGGCCAGATCGTCTTCGTAGGCAGAAGAACATATTTTCCAGCCCGTTATGGGCATGGTGCAGCTGACGAGGATTTTCGTCTTGCCGTCCCAGAGGTATTCGAACTGTGTCGTCTGCTGCGCCAGGACAGCGCGGGCGAAGTCGTACTGCGCCGCGTCGGTGAGCAGCAGGGCCTTGTTGGGATGCGAGAGGAAGCGCCCCTTGGCGTCAAGCACGAAGGGGTACCCCTGCTGGCCGAACTTCACGCTTCCCACGAAGCGGTCGCTGAAGCTGGTCCAGTCGAGGGTGATGGCGATGCCCCCGCCCGATTGCCCCATGACGTTCAGCACCGGGGCGGCGATGGTGAACAGCACATCCCCCTTGGGGCCCTTGAGCGGCGTGCTGTCGATGAATTCCTTGCCCGCGGCGACTGCGGCGAGCACGTCGGGCATCTCCAGTGGCTTGCCGGAAATCTCCTGTCCGTCGTCGGTATACCCGTAGAGCACCTTGCCCGCGGCATCGAACGCAAAGATGGCGGCGTAATGCGGATTGCCCTTCAGGGTCTGCTGCAACTGGTCCTTCATGACCAGGCTGGCGCTGCCGTACAGCACCCCGCTGGCCAGCGCCTTTTGCTGGGTCAGCCCGCGCACGGCGGTGAGGTTGCCGGTCACGAAGTCTTCCGCCACCTTTTCGATCTGCTGTCCCACCTGGACCATGTTGGCGGTTTCGCTGCGCAGCATGCCGTCGTAGGAGGTCTTGGACGCAATGAACACGAACGCGCACATGAAGAAGATGACCAGCCCGCCGGTAAGGACGGTGATCTGCGTGGAGATGCTCTTGAAGCGCATGCGGTACTCCCGGGAACAGTGTATCTCTTGTGGGGCTTATCGACACAATCCGGCGGTTGTTTAGGCTCGACGGGCATGCGGGATACGTCGATGAGGCGGCGGGGGGCAAGGTCCGCGTATTCTCTCGTATCGGCCCATGTAACAAGCTAGCCGGAAGCGCGACCACTGCCAAGGGGTTTTGCACCGGTCGCGGGGTGCACACCGGGCGCATGGCGCAGGCGCGGCCCGGTCATGCGTCTGCTGCGGAAGATGTTTCGTGAACGGCGGCGGTTCGTTGCAGTCCGCTCGGCCCCATTGCGGCGGGTTGCGGTGTGTCTCGTGCCCAACGGAGGGCGCAGCCCTTTTCCGACACGGGCGGGGTGCGGACGGAAGCGGGTGGGACTGTACGCCAAGACCGGGAAAAACGAACGGAGGACGCCGTGCGGCGTCCCCCGTGGTATGGTCTGATGCTTCGCGTGCGGGCCGCGCGGTAGCGGCCCCGTGTCCGGTGGCTAGACGATGCCCGCCGCAGACAGGATGTCGCGCAGGCGCGACTGGTTGGCGGGCTGCAACGGCACCATGGGCAGGCGCAGTTCCAGTTCGATCCTGCCCATCATGGACAGGGCCGTCTTGACCGGGATGGGGTTGGTTTCCAGGAACATGGCGCGGTTGATGGACGCGATCTCGTAATGCACCCGGCGCGCGGTGGCCAGGTCGCCCTCGAAGAAGGCGCGGCACAGCTCGGACATCTTGGCGGGCACCACGTTGGAGCTCACCGAGATGACCCCGCAGCCGCCCACGGCCAGCAGGGGCAGCACGGTGAAGTCGTCGCCCGACAGCACCTGGAAGTCGGCGCCGCAGTATTCGATGATCTCCGAGACCTGGATCAGGTTGCCGGTGGCTTCCTTGACCCCGATCACCTCGGGGATGTCGCGCTTCATGCGGGCCAGGGTTTCCGGACACAGGTTGGTGCCGGTGCGGCTGGGCACGTTGTACACGATGAAGGGCATGGGCACTTCGGCGGCAATGGCCTTGAAGTGCTGGTACAACCCTTCCTGGGTGGGCTTGTTGTAGTACGGGGTGATCAGCAGCGCGCCGTCGGCCCCGGCCTGCTTGGCGTAGCGGGTAAGCTCCACCGCCTCGCGGGTGTTGTTGGAACCGGCGCCCGCCAGCACGGGCACGCGGCCCTTGACCTGCTCGACGCAGATGCGGATGACGTCCTTGTGTTCCTGGTGGGTGAGCGTTGCCGATTCGCCGGTGGTGCCGCAGGGGACAAGGCCGTTGATGCCCTGTTCGATCTGCCATTCGACCAGCGCGCGGTAGCGTTCCTCGTCCACCTCGCCGTTGCGGAACGGCGTGACGAGAGCGGTGAAAGCGCCTTGAAACTGCATGTTGCCTCCTTTGGGCCGGGTACCTGCTGCCCCGGCCTTCGACACGCCGTGCCCGTGGGGCCGCCGCTCCTGCCTGTGCCGCACGGCCTGAATCGCGCGGCAACGGCAAGGGAGCCCGGCGGGCCGGGTGCGTTACGCCAGGGCCAGCCCCAGCCCTTCCAGGAACATCTCGCCAGAGAAGACGCGCACGGCCTTGCCGGAAAGGAACACCGAGCCGCCTTCAATGGATATGCCAAGGATTTCGCCGCCGGAGCTCCTGACATTCACCGTGGATTCCGCAAGCCCCAGCGCATGCGCGATGAACGCGCCCGCAGCCGCCCCCGTGCCGCAGGCGTAGGTTTCGTCCTCCACGCCGCGTTCGAAGGTGCGCAGGTGGATGTTCCTGCGGTCGATGACCTGCGCGAAGTTGGCGTTGGTGCCCGCAGGCGCGAAGTGCGCGTGGCGGCGCAACGCCGCGCCCAGTGTGCGCACGTCCACGACCGAGGCGTCGCGTTTGAACACCACGGCATGGGGTACCCCGGTGTTCACGAAGTGCACCATGTCGCGGCCTTCGCCAAGGTCCAGTTCGATGCCCAGGGTCAGGTCGCGCGGCGGGGTCAGTTCCACCTTGGCCATTCCGGCGGCCACGTCGGCCTCGGCGCGGATGAGCCCGGCATCGGTGCCGAAGACGTGCTTCGGCCCGGCAAAGCCCAGTTCCACAGCCAGCAGCGCGGCGCAGCGCGAAGCGTTGCCGCACATTTCGGCGCGCGAGCCGTCGGCATTGTAGAAGTGCCAGATATAGTCGCCTTCGCGGTCTTTCGGCGTTTCATCCAGAAAGACGAGGCCGTCGGCGCCCACGCCGAAAGCGCGGCGGCACACGGAGCGGGCCCAGTCGGGCATGGCCGCGACGGGCAGGCCCAGTGCCCGGTTGTCGATGAATACGAAGTCGTTACCGCACCCATGCAGCTTGTGGATGGGTACGGTGCGTGCCTTGCCGCTCATGCTGCGTGCTCCTTGTGTTGGCCGGGACCGGGGCGGGCGCGCGTTGCGCTGCCTACCACACGGCGGGAACCGTGCCGACGACCGCCTCGACGGCAGGATCCGGCTCCACGGCGTCCTTCAGGGGGACCTGCCGGACGGAAATATCTATGCCCACGATCCAGTGCCGGGGCTGCGAAAGGCCCTGAACCCGCTGGGGCCAGGCCAGTACGTCCACCACGTTGACGCTTCTTCCCTGCATGTCTGGCCGGGACCATAGCAGCGAAGGTGCCGCGCCGTCCACGACCCCGTCGAAACCGGTGCCGATGCCCCCGCCGAGCAGGATGTGGAAGGCCTGACCAAGCTCCGCCAGATAGCGCCGCTCGCCCAGGCCGCCCCATCCGGCCACGCCGATGACCAGGTCGGCCCGGCCGCGCGCGGCCAGCCCGGCCTGCGCCGCCTGCGCGGCCATGGCGGGGCTGGGGTCTTCCCACGGCTTGGGCAGCGCGGGCAGGAAGACCACGGCCACGGTGCGCTCGGCGCCGTTGTCGCCCGCCACGCGATGCAGGCGGGTGACGGGTTCGCCGCCCACCTCGCGGAAGCCCTTGGGGGCACCGCCCGCATGGTCGCGGAACCAGGCGGCGGCAGCGGCGGACAGGTAGCCGTCGTCCACGCGCAGCAGGTCGTAGGCCTTGCGCGTCATGGATGCCAGGCGGCCCGCCGCGTCTTCTCCGGCGTCCGGGGCGAATTCGTCGGGACCGGCCAGCACCAGGGTCGGGATGCCGTCCTGACCGCGCCATTGCTTGTACATGCTCGCCCGCCGGGCAAGCCCACCAGAGGTGCCGCCCCCTCAGGAGGGGCAGGGGTGCAGTGTCCCCTTGGTGCTGGCGTTGTAGAGGATGCGCAGTACCGGCCTGCCGGATGCATCGCCGAAGGCTCCCTGTGCCGCCGTGGCGTACGGCCCGTCCTGTCCGCTCGGACCATCCTGGCCTTGTGGCTGCACCAGTGCGAAATCGGCCAGGCCGCGCGGGGCGGCAACAGGAGCGGTTTCGGTTGCGGGCGGTGCCGCTGGCGCGGGCATGTGCACGCGCGGCTCGCCGGCGGAGGCAAAGGGCAGGCCCGTGGGCAGGCCGTCGCGCGCCATGGCGGGCGATGCCGGTGCGGTGCCGCCGGTCTGGCCGTCTGTCGGGCTGCCTGTCAGGCTGCCTGTTGCGACCGGGGCATCCTGCGCGGGGGCCATGGCCGTGGCGGCAGCGGGGCCGGACGGCCCGGCAGCGCCGGATTGCCCGGTCTGGCCCGACGGGGCGCACGCCACCAGCAGCGCGCACAGCATCACATGCAGCAGGCAACAACACAGCCACGCCGCAGTCCCGTGCGGGCGCGGCTGGGTGAAACGGAAAGGATGGGGCGGATGCGGGCGAAGCGTCGGGGCGGCGGCACGGAGAGCCCGTGCCGCCGTGCCGTCAGGCGATGACTGCGAGGACATCGCCTAATCGTTGAGGAATTCTTTCAGTTCCTTCCCGGCGCGGAAGAAGGGCAGGCGTTTGGGCTGAACGACGACCATGTCGCCGGTCTTGGGGTTGCGACCGGAGTAGCCGCCGTAGTCCTTGACCTTGAAGCTGCCGAAACCGCGGATTTCCACGCGGTCGCCATCGGCCAGCGCTTCCTTCATGTTGTCCACGAAGGTGTTCACGACCATGGCGGCTTCCTCGATGGGGATGTTCGTCTCTTCGGACAGCGTCTTGATGAGTTCGCTCTTGTTCATGGAATCCTCCGTGGTGCGGCGGTGCTGCGGTGGGGGCGGCTCGTTGCGCCCCGGGTGACGTAGCCTGTAGCGTGCGATGCGTGGCGTGGTGCCTGCCGCCGGATGCGCTGAAGCCTTGCCAGGAGATCCCTTCCACTGGGGGTAGGGTGGGGTTCCGTGGCAATTCCAAAGACGATGAACGCACTATGGCCGAAGATGGTCAAGGTTTCAAGGGGTTAATATGCCTCTTCCGAAAGTGCGCGCAACGGATGCCTGTCGGCCAGCTCCGGCAACAGAGCGGAACGCATGCGTTGCAGCTTGACGGCGATGGAGAAAAGGTCTTGTGCCGCAGGCGATTGCGGGGCAACGCGCATCAGCGGCTTCTGCTTGCGCACCGCGTCGGGCAGGGCCTTGTCCAGGCGCACGCCGCCCAGAAACTGCGGCTCGATGTCCAGGAACTTGCGGCAGGCGGCGGCCAGACGTTCGAAGGTCTGCGTCTCTTCCTTGCGCGATTCCGCCTGGTTCACGATGACGAAGAAGTCGCGCACCCCGTGCTGGGTGGAAAGCACCTTCATCAGCGCATAGCTGTCGGTGAGCGAGGTGGGTTCCGGCGTCACGATGACGATGCGCAACTGGGTCATGGCGGCGAAGGCCAGCACCGTGGGGTTGATGCCCGCGCCAAGGTCCAGGAACAGGAAGTCGTAGTGCGAGAACAGCGGTTCCAGCTTGCGCACCAGCAGGGCGCGCATGTCGCCGTCCATCTCCACCAGTTCGGGCACGCCCGATGCGGCGGGCAGGAAGTCGAAGCCGCCCTGCTCGATGGGCACGGCGATGTCGCGCGGGGCGGCGTCGCTGTCCAGAAGGTCCTGCATGTTCCTGTCCGGGGCAATGCCCAGCAGCACGTCCAGGTTGGCCAGCCCGAGGTCGCAGTCCATGAGCAGCAGGGGGTGCCCGCCGCGGTACAGG
The DNA here is from genome assembly GCF_019931275.1 of Nitratidesulfovibrio sp. SRB-5. Taxonomy (NCBI): domain Bacteria; kingdom Pseudomonadati; phylum Thermodesulfobacteriota; class Desulfovibrionia; order Desulfovibrionales; family Desulfovibrionaceae; genus Nitratidesulfovibrio; species Nitratidesulfovibrio sp. SRB-5. Next base: position 1,595,425 of record NZ_JAIOTY010000002.1, read on the forward strand.
CAGTAGCCGAGGTTGAGGGCGATGTTGGTCTTGCCCACGCCCCCCTTGCCGCTGAGTATGGAAACGCTGAGTGTGGTGTTCTGCGTCATGTTTTGTCCGTGCATCAGGACCGGCTAGTCGTCATTTCCCGAAAAAAGAAACTGCTTCTCGTCCGACTGCACCATGGTCGAGCGGTCGTAGTCGGGCACGCCCGACAGCCGGTGCACCCGCACGCGGGCCTTGCCCGAGGCCTTGGCCTCGTACAGGGCCTTGTCCGCCCGGTCCAGCAGTTCTTCGGCCCGGCACACCGTGGCGCCCTTGCACCCGGCGATGCCCGCCGAAAAGCTGATCCGGAAGGTTGCGCCCCGGCACTCGAAGGTTTCGTCGCGCATGTCTTGCAACAGCCGCTCCAGCAGGGCCTGGGCGCGCATGGGCGTGGCCCCCGGCAGCAGCAGCACGAATTCCTCGCCGCCGATGCGGGCTGCCACGTCGTAGGCCCGGGTGGCGTCGCGCAGCAGGTCGGCCATGCGCCGCAGCACAAGGTCGCCGCAGGCGTGGCCCCAGGTGTCGTTGACCCGCTTGAAGTCGTCCAGGTCCAGCATGGCCAGGCAAAGTTCCGCGCCGCCCCGGTGCACCCGTTGCAGTTCCAACTCGACCTGGCGCAGGAAGGCCCGGCGGTTCATCAGGCCGGTGAGGGGGTCGTGGTCGCGCTGGTGGGCCAGCTCTTCCACGGCCTTTTGCAGTTCGCGCAGGTTGAAGTTGGTGCTCTTGTCCAGGTCGATGGCGAACCACTGGCGCAGCCCGTGTTCTTCGGCCAGTGCCAGCCAGCGGTGCCGGGTCATTCCCGGAAACAGCCGGGCCACGGCCAGCAGGGGGCCGTCGATGGGCTCGTCGTCAGGCATGTCCGGAGTGTCGGGCGCGTTGCGCGCGGCTTCTTCGGCCAGCGCGCGGCGCAGGGCGTCCAGTTCGTCCAGCAACTGGGCGGAATCGCCGGTGTCTCCCGCTTGGGGAGCCTGGGGGGCGTGCTCGGGCTGGGGGAATTGGTCAGCCTTGGCGGAATGGTCGGCGTCAGTTGGTTTTCTGGCCATGGAGGTACAGCAGATAGTCCCGCAGGAGCTGATCGATGCGGCCGTCCAGCACGGCCTCGACGTCGCCAATTTCCGTATTGGTGCGGTGGTCCTTCACAAGGCGGTACGGTTGCAGCGTGTAGGTGCGGATCTGGCTGCCGAAGCCGATGGCGTCCTTGCCCGCGTACTGGGCCTTTTTCTCTTCTTCCAGCTTGCGCAGTTCCAGTTCGTACAGGCGGGCGCGCAGGATCTGCATGGCCGTGTCGCGGTTGCTGTGCTGCGACTTTTCGTTCTGGCACTGGGCGGAAATGCCCGTGGGCAGGTGGGTGATGCGCACGGCGGAACTGGTGGTGTTCACGCTCTGGCCGCCGGGGCCGCTGGAGCGGAAGATGTCGATGCGCAGGTCCGTGTCCTTGATGTCCACGGTGATTTCCTGGCCCACGTCGGGGATCACGTCCACAGAGGCGAAGGAGGTGTGCCGACGACCCGACGAATCGAACGGCGAGATGCGGATGAGACGGTGGATGCCTTTTTCGCCCTTCAGCAGGCCGTAGGCGTTGGGCCCGGCCATGCGCAGGGTGACGCTTTTCACGCCCGCCTCGTCGCCCGCCAGGTAATCCAGGTATTCGGCCTTCATGTCGTGGGTGTCGGCCCAGCGCAGGTACATGCGCACCAGCATCTCGGCCCAGTCCTGGGCTTCGGTGCCGCCCGCGCCGGGGTGGATTTCCACGATGGCGGGCATGCGGTCTTCCTTGCCGGAGAGGAGCATGTTCATCTCCGTCTCCTGCAGCAGGTTTTGCAGCACCGTCACCTGTTCGGCCAGCGACTCCAGGGCCTCTTGCCCCGGTTCGCCCGCGGCTTCCTCTTCCTCGGCCAAGGTCAGCCATTCGGTGACGTCGCGGCGGCAGGTTTCCAGCCGCTCAAGGCGCGTTATCTCGCCTTCGAGCTGGCTTTTTTCCTGCAAGACCGGGGTGAGTTTTTCGGGGTTGTTCCAGGCGTCGGGGCTGGAAAGCTGGCGCTCGATTTCGTCGAGGCGGTTGCGGTTGCCCGCAAGGTCAAAGACGCCCCCAGAGGGAGGCGTACTGGTCGATGAGGGCGGCGCTGCGCGCGCGCAATTCGGCAAGCTGAAGCATGTGGATGGTGTGTCTGTTTGCGGGGTTGTGCGTGGGAAGTGCTTTAGGGACGGCGGCGTGCGGGCCACACCAGCGCAAGGACGGCCAGCCCAAGGGCCACGGGCCACACCAGATGCTGCACCCGGTGGAACACGGTGGTTTCCGTGCGGGCCGTGGCCATGCCGCTGATCACCTCTGCCCGGAACAGGCCGCCGCGTTCGGCGATGCGCCCGTGCGGATCGATGATGGCGGAAATGCCGGTGTTGGTGCCGCGCAGCACGTAGCGGCCCTGTTCCACGGCCCGCAGCACCGAAAGTTGCAGGTGCTGTTCCGGGGCCGATGTGGTGCCGAACCATGCGTCGTTGCTGATGTTCACCAGAACGCTGGCGCCGTCGGCCACGCGCTGTTGGGCCAGTTCCGGGAAAATAGTTTCATAGCAAATGAGTATGCCCAGCGCAAGGTTGCCGAGGCGCAGCGGCGCCACGGCAGCACCGGGGGTGAAATCGCCCACGCCCTGCATCAGGGTTTCCAGGAAGGGCATGTCCAGTCCGGGGGGGGCGTATTCGCCGAAGGGAACAAGGTGCTCCTTGTCGTAGTGCCCGGCATCGCCGCCGTTTGCGTCCACCAGCATGGCCCGGTTGTACAGCAGGTAGCCCCGCTTCACCGGCGCGTTGACGTAGCCCGGCGTGCCCACCAGCACCGGGGTGCGGCTGGCGGCGGCAAAGCTGCGGATGGCCGGGCCGAATTCCTTGTGTTCCTGAAAGTAGAAGGGCATGGCCGTTTCGGGCCACACGATCAGGTCCGGGTGTCCGGCGGTGACGGCGTCCTTGCTCAGGGCAAGATAGCGGTCCACCGTGGAGCGCTGGAAGGCGGCCTCCCACTTCTGGTCCTGGTCGATGTTGCCCTGCACCAGCGCCACCCGGAACGATTCGCCGTCCTTGGGCAGGCCGCGCGACAGGATGTAGGCGCCATGCCCCACCAGGCCGAAGGTAACCAGCGAGGCCCCCAGCGCGCAGGCCAGGGTCTGGGCCAGCGATGACGGGGAGACGGACCGACGCACGCGGGAGCAGCGGGGGCCGCATTCCGGGGCGATGGCCCCCATGGTCCAGCACACCACGGCCACCAGCAGGCCGGACAGGCCGTAGGCCCCCACCAGCGCAACCCCCTGGATGGCCACCGGCCACGGGACGAAGGCGGCGGACAGGGCAAGCCAGGGGAACCCGGTCAGGAACACGCCGCGCAACACTTCCAGCAACAGCCAGGCGCAGCCCAGGAACAGCCCGCGCCGGAACGGCCCCAGCCGGTCGCGCGTCAGGTGCACCAGCAGGCAGAACAGCCCGCCGTACAGCCCCACATAGGCGCCGATGGCCACGGCGCAGGGCACGGCCAGCACCCACGGCAACTGGCCGTATTCGTGCACGGGCAGGGCCAGCCAGTACAGGCAGGCCGAGGCGCCGACGATGCCGGTAAGCCAGCCCAGGCGAAAGGCGGGCCAGCGGCCCGGTGCGCCAAGGCCCAGCAGCAGGAGGGCGAGGGGGTAGGCAAGGGCGAGCAGCGGCAGTTGGATCAGCGGATTGGGAAAGCCGAGCCACAGCCCGGCGGCGCCGAGAAGGATGCAGAGTGTGTTGCGCATGCGAGGAGGTGAAACCCCCGGTGGGGGAAAAGTCAAGTGTGGCGCGGTTGCGGATGCATTGCGGGCAATGGCCCGAAGCGGACCCTTACCGGAGCGAAGAGACGAAGACCGACAAGGCGGTTGCCCGCAGACGCCAGCTCGAACACCCCGCATGCCGGGGCATGCGGGACAGCGGCGAAGGGAGCCGGGAGCTTGCGGTATGACTGCATCGGGGAGGAGTGCAGTGCGCGCTTCCCCCGATGCCCGGATCAGGCTGCTTCCAGCGGCCCCACACGCACGGTGCGGATCTGCTTGGCGTCGGCCTCGGCAACCTCGAAGCGGCGCCCGGCCAGTTCGAACGTCTCGCCCGCCTGGGGCACGTGGCCCGCCAGCATGCTGAGATAGCCGCCGATGGTGTCCACCTCGTCCGAATCCAGGCTGATGCCCAGTTCTTCCAGGTCTTCCAGCAGGGCGCGCCCGGAAAGCAGGTAGTTTTCGCCGTCAAGGACCACGATGTCCTCGTCGCGCGGGGCGTCGTGCTCGTCCTCGATGTCGCCCACGATGAGTTCCAGCACGTCCTCGATGGTTACGAGGCCGGAAGTGCCGCCGTACTCGTCGAGCACGATGGCCATGTGGTTCTTGCGACCGCGAAATTCCTGGAGCAGTTCGTAGACGTTCTTGGTTTCCGGCACGAAGTACGGCTCGCGCATCAGTTCGGCCACCGGGGTTGCGCACCCGGTGGGGTCGACGAAGCAGCGCAGCAGATCCTTGGCGTAGACCACGCCCACGATGTTGTCGCGGTTGTCGCGGTAGATGGGGATGCGGGAATGCCCGGAGGCGACGATGCGCTCGATGACCTCTCCGAGGGAGTTGTCCACCTCCACGCAGTCGATGTCGGTGCGGGGGGTCATGATGTCCTGAACCTGCGTGTCGTCAAGGCTCAGGATGTTCAGCAGCATCGAGCCTTCTTCGGCGTCCAGTTCGCCGTCTTCGCGGGCTTCGATGATGGCCTGCTCCACCGTGTCGCCGGTGCGGTTCTGGAACAGCCGCGTGATGCGCGACCAGATGGGACTGCCCGATTCTCCGTCCAAGGGGGGCTCCTGTGTTGTGGTGACGTCGCCGTGGGGCGGGGCGGTATTCGCCACCGGCGGCTGGCGGGGGTGCCGTCGCGCGCGGGTACGTGGGCCGTCCGGTGTCTGCATGACCTCGCATCGCGGGACGGTCGGGGACCGAGCCGGGCGAGGCAGTGCGAGTCAGGCCGGGGTTGCCAGCGGGTACGGGCGCTTGCGGTTCGCGCTCACACTACATCGCTCCCGCTTTCCCTGTAAAGCTCAAGGTGGCGGCGGATCACCCAGTTGCCCAGCGGTTCCACCTCGCCCTCGTCGGACAGGGGTTTCCAGTCGGCCATGTGGGGGGCGTTGTCGCGGGCCTGGCCCCAAGCCAGCACCTGGAGGCCCAGTTCCACGTCGCGCGTTTCGAAGGCCACGAAGCGGTTCTGGATGCGGCATTGCAGCCAGAAACCCAGGCTGCGGTCGTGCTGGGGGTCGTACAGTTCCAGCAAGGCGGCCAGACGCCCGCCGATGTCCAGGTTCATGCCACGCGCCGTGGCGGAGCGGGCCGTGGCGCGGGGCACCAGCAGGCGCAGCCCGCCTCCGGAAAGGTTCAGCAGGACCACAGGCAGGGCGCGGCTGATGTCCGGAAAGAGCGAGGCCGCAATGTCGTCATGAGGGGCCGGTTCGGAGCACGACGCGAGGGGGGGCGTGTCGTTGCCGCCAACCCTGGAGGCCGGGGCGGCAGCTTCGGCAGTGGCGCCGTCTCGGGCAGGATCATGGGCGCCGTCTCGGGCAGGATCATGGGCGCCGTCATGGGCAGGATCATGGGCGGTGGGCGCATCCACCGGACTCGGTGTGGCGTGTGCGGTAAAGCTGTTCAGGCTGGTGGCATCAGGCAGGGCCAGCAGGGGCGTGCCCAGGCGGCGTCCGTCGGCGGGGGGCGGGGTGTCGGCCCCCATGGGCCACGCTGCCAGTCCCAGCACCAGCTGGCGCGGCACGTCCAGCCGCAGGAAGGCGCGCTTCTGCCGCCGCTCCAGCTTTTGCGGCAGGGTCAGGTCCACCAGCCACACCACGTCGGCCATGGAGTCGGGGCCGCGCGGGGCGTAGCGGTCGGCGGAGGGCGCGTGGTGCGCGCCGGTGATCACCGAGGCGAACTGGTAGTACACCTGCGTGCGCTTTTGCTGGGTGCGAAAGTAGCAGTCCACTTCGCGTCCCTTCCACGATTCCGGCACGGTGCGCAGCAGCGAGCATTCCAGGGTCAGGGTGGAACGGGTGACGGCCACGGCGGTGCAGTAGGTGGAACGGCGCCCGGCGGGGCCGTGGAACTGCATTTCGAAGCGGCCCCGTTGCAGGATGGCGGCGTCGAGCAATTCCCGGATCACGTGCGGGTCGTTGACCCAGCCTTCGGGGGTGTAGCGTTCGCGGCGCTGGCGCAGCCCGCCCACCAGCAGCACGGCGGCCAGCAGGGCGGAAACGGCGGCCACGATGAGCACGAATTCGCGCACCAGCGTGAAGTCGGCCTGGTAGTCGCCGAAATGGCGGGATATTTCGGCCAGAAAGCTGGCCGCCCCCGGAGGCGGCAGGGGAAGGGAAAGGCTGTCCGCGTCGGGCCGGACAAAGAAGGCAAGACCGGAGAGGCAGAGGTTCCACGGGAACGGAGCGGCACTGCTCATGATGGTGCCCCGGACTGTTGAGGTACGCCGATGAACGCGCGGCAGGCTGAGTGCGAAGCCGGACGGACGCAATCCCGACGGTAGCCGCAAATGGCGCCTGTCGCAACAGGTTGGACGTTAGAGCTTGAAGGTAGCCGTGGGGTGGGCGGGAGAGGAGACGACCCGGATGACGGGCAGCGCGGGGGAACTGGGAGGTCGGAGGGGCTGGGGGAGTCGGGTTGGCTGCCTGAGCGGGCCGGTCCGACTGCATTGACGGCACACGTTGTCCGGCAGGCTGTTTTGTGCGGCCAGCCCGTTTTGTCCGACCAGACGAGCTTTGCGACCGGACCGGCCACACGGCCGGACCGTCTACACGACCGGTCTGGCTACACGACCGGTCTGGCTATCCGACCGGACCGGCTACCCGACCGGACTGGCCTGGCTTCGTTCCAGCTTGCGCAGGTGGATTTCGATGCAGGTCAGCGCCGCCGGGGTCACTCCGGAAATGCGCGCGGCCTGCCCCATGGTGCGCGGCTGGACGCGGGTCAGCTTTTCGACGATCTCGCGGGTAAGCCCGGCCACCGCCGTGTAGTCCAGGCCTTCGGGCAGGGGCTGGGATTCCTGCCGGGCGGCGCGTTCCACCAGTTCCTCCTGCCGGGCCAGGTACCCGGAATAGCGGATGATGGTTTCCGCCTCTTCACGCACTTCCGGCGCGTGGTCCGTGGCTTCCGGCCAGAAGGCGCGCATCCGTTCCAGCGACATGGTGGGGCGGCGCAGCAGTTCGGCCAGCGACACGGCGCGGGTGGGCACGGCCTCGCCAAGGTCGGCGAAGACTGCGCGGGTGGCTGCGTCGGGCGTCACCCGGCGCTGCTCCAGCTGGGTCATCAGGTCGGCAAGGGCGTCGTGGCGGGCGCGGAACACGGCCCAGTGGCCGTCGTCCACAAGGCCCAGGTCGCGGCCCAGCGGGGTCAGCCGGGCGTCGGCGTTGTTTTCGCGCAGCAGCAGGCGGTGCTCCGCGCGCGAGGTGAACATGCGGTACGGCTCGCGCGTGCCCTTGGTGACCAGGTCGTCCACCAGCACGGCCATGTAGGCCGCATCGCGCCCCGGCAGGAACGGCGGCAGCCCGCGCAGCGCGCACGATGCGTTCAGCGCGGCCCACAGCCCCTGCGCCGCCGCTTCTTCGTAGCCGGATGTCCCGTTGATCTGCCCGGCCAGGTACAGGCCCGGCAGCGTCTTGGTTTCCAGCGTGGGGTGCAGTTGGATGGGGTCGGCGTAGTCGTATTCGATGGCGTAGCCGGGGCGCACGATCTGGGCGTTTTCCAGCCCCGGAATGGTGGCGATCATGGCCTTCTGCACGTCCAGCGGCAGGCTGGTGGGAATGCCGTTGGGGTAGCATTCCGGGCTGGTCAGCCCTTCCGGCTCAACGAATATCTGGTGCCGTTCGCGGTCGGGGAAGCGGGCCACCTTGTCCTCGATGGACGGGCAGTAGCGTGCCCCGGTGCCGGTGATGACGCCGGTGAACATGGGCGAGCGGTCGAACCCCGCGCGGATGGTCGCGTGGGTGCGCTCGTTGGTCCAGGTCATGTAACAGGGCACCTGCGGCAGGCGCACGCCTGGGCCGCGAAAGCTGAACGGGCGGGGCGGCTCGTCGCCGGGCTGCTCTTCCATGACCGAAAAGTCGATGCTGGCCCGCAGCAGGCGCGGGGTGGTGCCGGTCTTCAGTCGGCCCAGTTCCAGCCCGTGGGCGCGCAGCGAGGCGGAAAGCCCCACCGCCGGGGCATCGCCAAGGCGGCCACCGGGAAAGTTGGTGAGCCCCACGTGGATCAGCCCGCACAGGAAGGTGCCGGTGGTCAGCAGCACCGTGCGCGCGCGGAATTCCTGCCCAAGGCCGGTGCGCACCCCGGCGGCGCGGCCCTGTTCTGCCAGGATGGCTTCCGCCGTGTCCTGCCAGACCCACAGGTTGCCCTGCGCGAAGACGTCGCGCCGTACAGCATGCAGGTAGGCGTCGCGGTCGATCTGGGCGCGGGTGGCCCGCACGGCGGGTCCCTTGCTGACGTTCAGGGTGCGGAACTGGATGCCCGCCTCGTCGGCCCACAGGCCCATCATGCCGCCCAGCGCGTCGATTTCCTTGACCATGTGCCCCTTGGCAAGCCCGCCGATGGCCGGGTTGCACGACAGGTGGCCGATGCGGTCGGCGTTGCTGGTCAGCAGCAGGGTGGGGTGGCCCAGGCGCGCGCTGGCCATGGCCGCCTCGCACCCGGCGTGCCCGGCGCCGACCACGATGCAGTCGAAAAGGGCGGGGAAGGGGGCCTTGCGCGGCATGAGGGGTGCGGACATGTGCGGTACCGTGGTGTGGGGTGCGAAGGGTTGGCCGTAGCCGGGCATCGGGCTATCTGCCACCCTCGAACAGCATGGTGGCGATGACCTTGGCGTCGCCGATGTTGCACGACACGCGCGTGGCCTCGTTGGGCACGTGGGCGTTGGGCACCAGCTTGGACCACACGGCGGCGGAAAGGCCCATGCGCCGCACGATGGCGGCCACGGTGCCCCCGCCTATGCCTGCGGGCCGGGCGGTGACGCCGTACACGTCGCTGATGGCCGCACGCAGCCGGGTGACCACTTCGGCATCCGGGCTGGTGGGCGGGGCGGCCTGTTCGCGCAGCACCTGGGTGATGGCGATGGTCACGCCGTGTTCCCGTTCCACCTCGTCGGCCAGCCCGCGCAACGCGGCCACCACCTCGTCCAGATCGTAGCGGGGCAGCACGCGGCAGTCCACGTAGAACACGTCCGATCCGGGCACGGTGTTCACGTTGGGCACGTTGGCCTCTTTCTTGGTGGGCACGAAGGTGGATGTGGCCGGGTTGAACAGCGGGTCCGCATCGGGGAAGCGCTCGTTCAGGTGGCGTATGCGCAGGATGAGCGCGGCGGCGGCGGAAAGGGAGTTCACCCCTTCGTCGGGGGTGGAGGCGTGGCACTGCTTGCCGGTAACGGCAACGCGCAGCCAGAGCATGCTCTTTTCCGCCACCTCGATCATGGTGCCGTCGCTGTCGCCGAAGTCGGGCACCACGATGAGGTCGTCGGGCCCGAACAGGTCGGGGCGCACGGCGGCCACGTGGGCCATGCCGTGTGCGTTGCCGGTTTCCTCGTCGGCCACGAAGGCAAGGCCCAGCGAAAGGGGCGGGGTGACGCCCTGTTCCAGCAGTTCGCGCGCCAGCAGCAGGCCGGAAACGATGGCCTGCTGGTTGTCCTCCACGCCGCGCCCGTACAGCACGTCGCCGTCCACGCGCAGGGTCCACGGGTCGCCGTCCCACAGGGCCGGGTCGCCGGGGGGCACCACGTCCATGTGGGCCAGCACCCAGACCGTGCGCGGCGAGGCGCCGGGCACGCGGGCGATGATGTTGGGGCGGTGTCCGCAGGGTACGCGGGGGTCGGGGGCGTTGATCTGCTCGATGTCGGTCACGCCGATGGCGCGCAGGTGGGCAAGCAGCCAGTCCGCCTTGGCGCGTTCGCCTTCGCCGCCGCTTTCCGGACCGAGGGCCGGGCGGCTGGTCAGTTCGCGTTGCAGTTCGATGACGGCGTCGCGGTGGGCGTCAAGGGCGGAAATGATGCGGTGCGGCATGCGGCAAACCCCGTGCGCGTGGCGCGTGGCGCCCGCAACCGCACGAAGCGGCCCGGCCGCCGAGTCAGAAGGGTGCCCGCCGGGCATGACCATGACTGGCGCACGGCGGAGAAAAAAAGAAAGGGCGAGGTTGCCCGCGCCCTTTCCCGTGCTGTCGGAATGGAGGCTAACGGCCCTTGGCGGCGCGCTTGGACGCCTTGAGGGGGTTGACCTTGGCGGCGGCAGCGGTCTGCGCCTTGATGTGCGTGGCGAAGTTGCACTTGCCGCCAGCCCACTTGCGTTCGGGCATGGGGTAGCTGCCGCAGAACTTTTCTTCTTCGAACATGCGAACGCGATCACAGCCTTCGCACTGTTCGACGATGGGCTTGAGGGTGATGCCGTTCATCACCACGCCGTCGGCCGTCTTGGTGGCACCAGCAAGGACGTTGCTCGTTGCGCTCATCTCGAAATCCTCCGTCGCGCGCGAAGCGCGTTTGTTCTTTCAGAAAGCAGGTTCCAATTATACAGTTCGGCCCGGTTGTCAACAGGAAAATCGCCGGGGCGTCGAATGCGCTCTGCCGCGTTGCCTGTGTCCCCGCTACCTCCCCAGCTTGTCCAGCACCCAGCGGCGCACGTCGCGCATCTGGGCCACCAGGGCAGGGTAGTCGAAGCGGGTGAACCGGCCATCCTGATACAGCACCTCGCCCGCCACCATGGTCAGGAGCACTTCGTGCCCGGTGGCGGCGTACACCAGGTGCGAGGCCGGGTTGTACATGGGTTGCAGGTTGGGGGCGGAAAGGTCCAGCGCCGTCAGGTCCGCCGGGCAGCCGGGGGCAAGCTGGCCAAGGCCCGGCCAGTGCAGGGCCGCCGCGCCGCCCAGGGTTGCCATGTCCAGCACGGTCTGGGCCGGGGCGCAGGTGGGGTCCATGCAGCGCAGCTTGTGCAGCATGGCGCAACTGGTCATTTCCGTGAACATGTTCAGGCTGTTGTTGCTGGCGGCGCCATCGGTGCCGATGCCCACGGCAATGCCGCGCGCCAGCATCTGCGGCACGGGGGCCGCGCCGGAGGCCAGCTTCATGTTGCTTTCCGGGTTGTGGGCCACCGCCGCGCCGGTGGAGGCCAGCAGATCCATTTCATCATCCGTCAGGTCCACGGCGTGGGCCACGGTGGCGCGCGGGGTCAGCAGGCCGAGGCCGTGGCAGTACGGCACGGGCCGCTGGCCGAACATCTGCTGGCACTGGGCGGTTTCGGTGGTGGTTTCCGCCAGGTGGATGTGCAGGGGCAGGTCCAGTTCTTCGGCAAGGGCCTGGCAGCGTTGCAGCAGTTCCGGCGAGGTGGTGTACACCGCGTGCGGGGTGACACACTGGCGGATGCGCGGGTTGTGCCGCCAGGTTTCGTGCAGGCGGCGCACCAGGACCAGGCCCGCGTCGGCGTCGGGGTAGGCGGGCGAGGGAAAGCCGAAGATGCCCTCGCCGCCCAGGCAGCGCAGGCCCGCCGTGTCCACGGCGCGGTAGGTGGCGTCCTGGACCAGGTACATGTCGTTGAAGGCCGTGGTGCCGGTGCGCAGCATTTCGGCGCAGCCCAGCAGGGCCCCGGCTTCCACGATGTCGGGCGTGAGGTGCTTCTCGACGGGAAAGATGTGCTGCGTCAGCCAGTCCATCAGCGGCAGGTCGTCGGCCACGCCGCGCAGGAAGGTCATGGCCGCGTGGGTGTGCGCGTTGACCAGGCCGGGCATGACCAGCGCATTGCCCAGGTCCAGCAGCCGCGCCGGGGCGTGCGCGGCGGTCACGGCCTCGCGCGGGCCAACGGCCAGCACGGTGCCGTCGGCCACGGCCAGCGCGCCGTCCTCGACAACGGTGCGCAGGGCGTCTTGTGTTACGATGCAGGCGGCCTGTATGAGGATGTCGCAGGGACGGGTCATGATGGCTCCTTGGCTATGCGCCGCGGGCGTGGCGTGGGGGGGGGCGGTGTCTGCTGGCCCGGCAACGAATCGGTTTTCATTAATATAGGGCATGGCGTGCCGCAAGCGTGCGGCGCCCGTGCGACAAGGCGCAGGATGCGCCGGGGAGCAACGGATGCGCGTGGGATGTCTGCTGGTGCACGGGTTCACCGGTGCGCCCTTTGAAATGGAGCCGCTGGCCGGGCCGCTGCGCGATCTTGGCTGCGAGGTGCGCAACATCCGCCTGCCGGGGCACGACACCTCTTTCGAGGACTTTCGGCGCACGGTGTTCGCCGACTGGGTGGCCCACGCGGAAGACGAATACCGCGCGCTGGAGCGCGAGGTGGACGCGGTGGTGCCCGTGGGCCTGTCCATGGGCGGCACCATTGCCCTGCACCTGGCCCAGGTGTTCCGGCCTCTGGGCGTGGTGGCGCTGGCCGCGCCCATGTACGTGTACCGCATCATCCCGTGGCGCATGAAGGACTGGCGGCTGCCGCTGGTGGGGCTGTTGCGCCATGTGCGCCCGGTATGGCCCGCTGCCCCGCGCAGCGAGGTGGCTCGGGCCGTGGCACCTTGGCGCGGCTATGAGGAAGCCACGGCCCTGCCGCAGTTGCACAGCCTCATCGTGGGGGCCGCCGATGTGCGCCGGGGGCTGGGCCGGGTGACGGCCCCGCTGCTGGTCATGCAGGCCCGGGGCGATGCCACGGTGCACTATTCCAACGCCCTGCACATTGCCGCCCGCGTGGCCTCGCCCGATGTGACCCTGAAGCTGTTCGACATAGTGGACCGGCGCGCCGGGCACCATGTCATCACCACCCACACGGAATGCCGCGACAGGGTCAGTGGAGCCGTGCGCGACTTTGTGCGGGAACTTTTTTTATAGAACAAAAATGTTATTTTTTGTGATTTCTCTCGTTTTTTCCAAAAAGCATAATTTCACAAGCTAATATTCTGCAACAATTGCACTGTTCAAGTTGTGTGGTTGGTCAATCCCGACCACGATTGTTGGCGGGATTGACGATTTTGCACGGAATCGTTAAATCATGACCATGCCGGACGCTCCGGCGGGGCGCTGTTGCGTTCCCGGTCCTTGCCGCATGGTCCCTTCTTTGCCGCAGGGGCGGCGTGCGCCGATTTTCGCCAGACAGGCCGGACAGTCGGACAGGCCAGGCACATCGGACGGTCAGCCAAGCCGGACAGTCGGACAGGCCGGACAGGCGCACGGAAACATGCTATGCAGGGGGCGAACCGGTCCGTCGTTCCCGGCAGCATTCCCACAGGTTCGCCAAGCAGAGGTTACCAGCGTGCATGTGAAGCCCATCAGCCAGCATTTCAACGACTTCGTCATCGAGCGCGAGCGCGCCCGGTGCATCAACTGTGAAGTCTGCGTGCGCCAGTGTTCGTACGAGGCCCACTTCTGGGACGAGGCGCGCCAGTTCGTGGTGCACGACAGCGCCCGTTGCGTGGGCTGCCACCGCTGCGCGGCCATGTGCCCCACCAGTTGCCTGACCATTCGCAAGAAACCCTCGGATTTCCGCGACAACTCGCTGTGGACGTCCACCTACATCAAGCACATCTTCAAGCAGGCCGACACCGGCGGGGTGCTGCTCTCCGGCATGGGCAATCCGCAGCCCAAGCCCATTTACTGGGACAACATGCTGCTGGACGCCAGCCAGGTGACCAACCCCTCCATCGACCCGCTGCGCGAACCCATGGAACTGCGCACCTTTCTGGGGGCCAAGCCCGACGCCGTGGACTTCATCCACACCCCCGAAGGCCTGCGCCTGAAGCAGCCCCTGCCGCCGCAACTGCAACTGGAATACCCCATCATGTTCGCGGCCATGTCGTTCGGGGCCATCAACTTCAACCTGCACGTGGCCATGGCCCGCGCCGCCACGCAGCTCGGCATCTGCTACAACACCGGCGAAGGGGGCCTGCACCCGGACCTGTACCAGTACGGGGCCAACACCATCGTGCAGGTGGCCTCCGGGCGCTTCGGCGTGCACAAGGACTACCTGAACGCCGGGGCCGCCGTGGAAATCAAGGTGGGGCAGGGCGCCAAGCCGGGCATCGGCGGGCACCTGCCGGGCGAGAAGATCGACGAGGAAGTCTCGCGCACCCGCATGGTGCCGCAGGGCTCCGACGCCATCTCGCCCGCGCCGCACCACGACATCTATTCCATAGAAGACCTGCTCCAGCTCATCTACGCCATCAAGGAATCCACCCGCTACCGGGTGCCCGTGGCCGTGAAGATCGCCGCCGTGCACAACGCCCCGGCCATCGCCTCCGGCATCGTGCGCGCCGGGGCGGACATCGTGGTCATCGACGGCTTCCGGGGCGGCACGGGCGCGGCCCCCACCATGATCCGCGACAACGTGGGCATTCCCATCGAACTGGCCCTGGCCTCGGTGGACAACCGCCTGCGCGACGAAGGCATCCGCAATCATGCCTCGCTGGTGGTGGCCGGGGGCGTGCGGTGCAGCGCCGACGTGGTGAAGGCCATCGCACTTGGGGCCGACGCCGTGTACATCGGCACCGCCGCGCTGGTGGCCGTGGGCTGCACCCTGTGTGGCCGCTGCTACACCGGCAAGTGCCCGTGGGGCATCGCCACCAACGCCGCGCAACTCAAGAAGCGCCAGAACCCGGACGTGGCCGCGCAGCGCATGGCCAACCTGGTGCGGGCCTGGGGCCACGAGATCCAGGAAATGCTGGGCGGCATGGGGCTGAACTCCATCGAAAGCCTGCGCGGCAACCGCGACAAGCTGCGGGGCGTGGGGCTGAACGACGTCGAGTTGGGTGTCCTCGGCATCAAGCACGCCGGACTGTAGCCCGGCGGGGCGGATCGCGGGCGCTGGCGGCGTCAAACCGGCTTTTTGCGCCGGTCACGCACCGAAGAGTGCGCTCCCTTTGCAAACATGCCGTTTTTTCTTGCCATCACCCACGCTGCGCCCCGCCGGGGGTGTGCCGGGTGCGGCGAGGGAAAGAGTTAAAGAAGAACTTGAAGTTGGTGAGGCCCACTGACACCACGGAGAGAGGCCATGCAGGCTCCACGCGATTTCTGGCATTTCGAGAAGGACATTTCCGGCTGCGGCGTGTTCGGCGTCATCGACCGGGCGCGGCGGCTCATACCGGGGTCGGAGCCCATCGCGGCCATGTGCACCATGCACGACCGTGGCAACGGGCTGGGCGGCGGCTTCGCGGCCTACGGCATCTATCCGGACCGGGCCGACTGGTACGCCTTCCATCTGATGTGCGACGACCGCGACGCGCTGGAGCGGGCCGAGGGCGTCATCAAGCAGTTTCACGACATCCGCCATTCCGAGCCCATCCCCACCCGCAAGGTGGCCAGCGTGAAGAACCCGCCCGTGGTCTGGCGCTACTTCGTCACGCCCAAGGCAAACCGGCCCGCGTGGGCCACAGGTGACGAGGCCGACTACATGGTGGGCACGGTGATGCACATCAACACCCGGGTGCCCGGCGTGTTCGTGTTTTCCAGCGGCAAGGACATGGGCGCCTTCAAGGGTGTGGGCTTTCCGGAAGACATCGCCGATTTCTTCCGGCTGGACGAATACCACGCCCACATGTGGACCGGGCACAACCGCTTTCCCACCAACACGCCCGGCTGGTGGGGCGGGGCGCACCCGTTCACCCTGCTGGACTGGGCCATTGTGCACAACGGCGAAATCTCGTCCTACGGCATCAACAAGCGCTACCTGTGCCAGCACGGTTACGAGTGCACCCTGATGACCGACACCGAGGTGGTGGCCTATCTGATCGACCTTCTGATCCGCAAGCACGGCCTGACCAAGCGCGAGGCCAGTTGGGTGTTCGCGCCGCCGTTCTGGGACGAGGTGGACCGCATGCCCGAGGCCGAGCGAGAGGCCTTCAAGGCCTTGCGCATGGTCTACGGCTCGGCCCTGCTCAACGGCCCCTTCGCCATTCTGGTGACGGATTCCAACGGCATGATGGGCCTCAATGACCGGGTCAAGCTGCGCCCGCTGGTGGTGGCCGAAAAGGGCGACCGGGTGTTCATGTCCAGCGAGGAAAGCTCCATCCGCGAGGTGTCCCGCGACCTTGACCGGGTCTGGGCGCCCAAGGCGGGCCAGCCCGTGATCATCGATTACCTGCCGCAGGGGGGTGCAGCATGAGCGGGGACGTGATGTGCGACGAAAAGGGCTTCTGCGTGCAGCGCGAGGGCGAGCGGTGCGTCATCGACGCCACCGGCGTCTACTACCGCCAGCTCAATGAGCACATCCGCGCCGCGCTGGAGCACGGCGTCACCGACATCGAGGTGGTGCAGGTGCGCGGGCAGCGCTACATCGCCACCGCCGTGGAGGGAGACGTGCGCTTCACCGTGCGCGGGGTGCCGGGGCAGGATCTGGGCGCGTTCATGCGCGGCCCCACCATCCACGTGCACGGCAACGCGCAGGACGGCGTGGGCAACACCATGGACGGCGGGCGCATCGTCATCCACGGCATGGCGGGCGACGTGCTGGGCTACGCCATGCGCGACGGGCGCATTCTGGTGCGCGGCGACGTGGGCTACCGCGTGGGCATCCACATGAAGGCCTACATGGACCGGGTGCCGGTCATCGTGGTGGGCGGCAAGGCGGGCGACTTCCTCGGCGAATACATGGCGGGCGGGGCCATCATCCTGCTGGGCATGCATTCCGGCATGGCCGATGCGCCCATCACCGGGCGCAATCTGGGAACGGGGATGCACGGCGGGGTCATCTACCTGCGCGGGCGGGTGCCGGAATACCAGCTTGGGCCGGGCCTTTCCATGGAGCCGGTGGACGCGGCGGACCTGGAATTCCTGCGTGGCCATGTGGCCGACTTTGCAGCGGAATTCGCGGGCGAGTTCGGGCCCGGCGGCACGGAACCCGCCGATGCCGAGGCGCTTGCCGCAACCATCCTGTCCGAGCCGTTCGTGAAGATACGCCCCTTCTCGCACCGGCCCTATGGCAACATGTACGTGGGCACCAACTGATCGTTGCCGTCCGCCCGTTCCGGCACACGACGGACATTTTTCATCAGCAGGCTGGGCTCCGGCACGGTTGCGCGCCGGAGCCGCCGTTTTTCCGCGCCGTGCCATGCCGGGTGACCCGCCGGGAATTGGCGCTCTCCGCTCTGCGCGCGGGTCCGGCATCGATATGCGCCGTTTGCCGATTGTCCCGGGCAGGCGCGCCATTGGCGTTCGCGCCTTGCCTCGTGCCGTTTGAATGTGCATACTACTCCATTGGTCCGCAGTTCCCGTTTTCCGGTGTCGCCCCATGCGCCGCGCCTTCACCCCGACCGGAGCCTTGCATGCCTCACAACATCGATCTCATCCTGACTCTTGCGGGCGGCCTCACCGCCGCGCTGGCCCTTGGTTTCATTACCCAGAAGCTGCGCCTGTCGCCCATTGTGGGCTACCTGCTGGCGGGCATGGTGGTGGGGCCGTATTCTCCCGGTTTCGTGGCCGACGCGGACACGGCCACCCAGTTCGCCGAATTGGGCGTGATCCTGCTGATGTTCGGGGTGGGGCTGCATTTTCATCTCAAGGATCTGATGGCCGTGCGTTCCGTGGCCGTGCCGGGGGCCATCGTGCAGATTGCCGCCGCCACGGTGCTGGGCATGCTGGCCACGCACTTCTTCGGCTGGTCGTGGACGGCGGGGGCGGTGTTCGGCATGGCCATTTCGGTGGCCAGCACCGTGGTGCTTACCCGTGTGCTGTCCGACAACCGGGCCATGCACACCCCTGTGGGGCACGTTGCCATCGGCTGGCTGGTGGTGGAGGACCTGTACACCATTCTGGTGCTGGTGCTGCTGCCCGCGCTGTTCCCGCCCGCCGCGGCGTCTGGCGCCCCTGTGTCGGTGTGGGCCACCCTGGGCACCACCACCCTGAAGCTGGGCGCACTGGTGGTGTTTACGCTGGTGGCCGGGCAGCGGGTGATTCCGCTGCTGCTGTCCTACGTGGCCCGTACCGGCACGCGCGACCTGTTCACCCTGGCCGTGCTGGTGCTGGCGCTGGGCATTGCCGTGGGGGCGGCGGAATTCTTCGGCGCGTCCATGGCGCTGGGGGCCTTTCTGGCGGGCATGGTGGTGGGGCAGTCCGAGTTCAGCGCCCGGGCGGCGGCAGAGGCGCTGCCCATGCGCGATGCCTTCGCCGTGCTGTTCTTCGTGTCCGTGGGCATGCTGTTCGATCCCGCCTCGCTGGCCACCGGCTGGCCGCTGATGCTGGTCACCCTGGGCATCGTGCTGCTGGGCAAGCCGCTGGCCGCGTTGCTGGTGGTGCTGGTGCTGGGCCACCCCCTGCGCAAGGCCGTTTCCGTGGCCGTGGCGTTGGCCCAGATTGGCGAATTCTCGTTCATTCTCGCCTCGTTGGGCACGGCGCTGGGCGTGCTGCCGCCAGAGGCGGGCAACGCCATGGTGGTGGCCGCCGTGGTGTCCATCACCATCAACCCCCTGTTGTACAAGGGGATCGAACCGCTGATGAAGGCGCTGGCGCGCCGGGGCATCGGCGTGGCGCGTCCGGCTGCCGGGGATGGCCCGGTGCCGGGGCCCGTGGATGATGCGCACCGCGTGGTGCTGATCGGCTACGGCCCGGTGGGCCGGGCCATTGCCCGCATCCTGCGCGACAACGACATGGACGTGGTGGTGGTGGAAATGAACATCGACACCGTGCGCGAACTGCACGAGCAGGCCGCGCGCGAGGCGCTGCCCCCGGACGCGCAGGATGCGGGCACCGGCGTCATGCCGGGTGGGGCCGGTGCGCCGGGTGGGGCCGGTGCGCCGGGCGCGCCTGAAGAAACCGTTGCCGGAGCCGCCAGCGCCGACGATTCCGGCGGCGTCGGTCGCGCGGGCCATGCCGAACGCCCCCTGCGGCCCCTGCATGCCGTGCACGGCGACGCAACCCAGGCCGAGATACTGCGCCATGCGGGCCTGGAAGAGGCCGAGGCGCTGATCATCTCCACGGCGACGGCGCCCGCGCGTGAAATCATCGAGGTGGCGCGCGGGGTGAACCCCAATGCGCGCATCCTCATCCACACTACCTACCTGCGCGAGGCAGAGGCCCTGCGCGCGGGCGGGGCCGAGGTGGTCTTTTCCGGCGAGGGGGCGGTGGCCCTGTCGCTGTCCACCTTCCTGCTGCGCGAGCTGGGCGCCACAGAAGAACAGGTGGAGGCCGAGCGCAGGCGCATCCGCCACGATTTCTGCTGAGCCCGCCTGCCGTCCGGATGGTGGTGTCATTTCCGCAGCCTGTTCCTGCCGGGGCGGACATGCCTGTCGCCGTCTGTCTTCCGGCGCGCGCGCCGCATGGGCCACGCGGTCCGGCGACCAGAAAAGCGTTGAAAAAAAAGGCCACGGCAGGTAGGTAAGTCACGTTTTGCGACCATAACGCCCTCCTCGCGGGGGCGTAACCTTCAAGGAGGCATCATGCTCTGGACCAACGTGGCGTACGCCATGGGCGCGGGTCAGTCGGCTGGCGGCGGGGCCAACCCCATCGCGTCTTTCGTGCCGCTGATTCTCATGTTCGCCATCTTCTACTTTCTCCTGATTCGCCCCCAGCAGAAGAAGGCCAAGGAACACAAGGCCATGCTGGAGTCCATCAAGAAGGGCGACAACGTGGTTACCGCCGGGGGCATCTACGCCCGCGTGTTCGAAGTGCAGGACGACGTGCTTGTGCTCGACCTTGGTGAAACCAAGATCCGCGTGGGCCGTTCTTTCGTCAGCGCGGTCATCGACCCCAAGGCGAAGAAGGAAGAAAAGAAGCCTGCCGACAAGAAGGCCGCCAAGGACGCGGACAAGAAGGAAGAAGGGAAGGACGGGCAGAAGTAGCCCCGTTTCCCTCGGCATGGGGCAAGCACGCGCGCCGTCGTTCAGGCTGGCGCCTGCTTGCCTTTTTGCCGTGAATGCGGCCGCGCGCCGCACCCGCGTGACATACAGCAACTCCAGGAGTCGCAATGAAAGAGGGTTTCCGCTGGAGACTCGCCGTGGTGCTGGCCGTGCTGCTGTTCGGCGTGGCCTACGTGCTGCCGAGCCTGCCGGGCATCAAGTCTTCGCCGTTGGGCCGGTTTCTGCCCGACAGCACCATAAGCCTCGGGCTTGACCTCATGGGCGGCATCCACCTGACGCTCGGCGTCGACGTGGACAAGGCCGTGGAAAACTCGCTGACCCAGATGGGCCAGGACATCCGCACCTCTGCCCGCGAGAAGGACGTCTTCGTCCTGCGCCCGCGCGTGCTGCCCGGCGACCGCATAGAGTTCGTGCTGGCCAAGGCCGAGCAGCGCGACGTGCTGGGCGAACTGCTGGCCAAGCAGTTCCATCAGCTCAGCGTTGCCGCGCCGCAGACCACCGATGACGGGCAGTTGCGCTACGTGGCCACCATGAAGCCGGAATATCGCAAGAACATCAGCGATATGGCGCTGGAACAGGCGGTCAAGACCATCCGCAACCGCATCGACCAGTTCGGCGTGGCCGAACCGGACATCCGCAAGCAGCAGGACAACCGCATCCAGATCCAGCTGCCCGGCCTGCACGACACCCAGCGCGCCATCCAGATCATCGGCCAGACGGCCCACCTGGAATTCCACATCGTGCGCGACGACGTGGATGCGGAAAAGGCCGCGCGCGGCATTCTGCCGCCCGGTACCGAAGTGCGGCCCATGATCCGGCGCGGGGCCGACGGCAGCCAGGCCGAAACCCCCGTGGTGGTGGACAAGGAAGCCGTGCTTACCGGCGAATACGTGGCCGATGCGCGCCCCGGCTTCGACAATTTCAACCAGGCCTACGTGATGCTGACCTTCAACAGCCGCGGCGCGGCCATGTTCGAACGCATCACCCAGGAAAACGTGCGCAAGCGCATGGCCATCGTGCTGGACGGCAAGGTCTACTCCGCGCCGGTCATCCAGGAAAAGATCGGCGGTGGCCGCGCCAGCATCACCGGCAAGTTCTCCACGGCAGAGGCGCAGGATCTTGCCATCGTGCTGCGCGCGGGTTCGCTGCCCGCGCCGGTGAGCGTGCTCGAGGAGCGCACCGTCGGTCCCTCGCTGGGCCAGGAATCCATCGACAAGGGCATCCTTGCCGCCGTTGTCGGCGGCGCGGCGGTGATGATCTTCATGGTGGTGTACTACGGCGTGTCCGGCCTTATCGCCGACGTCATGCTGTGCTTCACCGTGCTGCTCATCCTGGCGGGCATGGCTGCCTTCGGCGCCACCCTGACCATGCCGGGCCTTGCGGGCATCGTGCTGACCCTTGGCATGGCCGTGGACGCCAACGTGCTGATCTACGAACGCATCCGGGAGGAACTGCGCAGGGGGCACACGGTGCTTTCGGCCATCCACGAAGGCTTCGACCGCGCCACGCTGGCCATCACCGACTCGAACCTGACCACCATCATCGCGGCGGCCATCCTGTACCAGTTCGGCACCGGCCCGGTGCGCGGCTTTGCCGTCACGCTGTCGCTGGGCATCATCGCGTCCATGTTCACCGCCATCTTCGTCTCGCGCGTGATCTTCCATGCCTGGAAGGGCGGTTCGGGCGACAAACGCCTCAGCATATAGCGGAGGAGAACCACAATGGGTTTCTCGTTCATCCGGCATGATACCAATTACGACTTCGTGGGCATGCGCCACAAGGCGTACGTGATTTCCATCGTGCTCGTGCTCATCGGGCTTGCGTCCATGCTCTTCAAGGGCGGGCTGACCTACGGCATCGACTTCGCGGGCGGCGCCATCGTGCAGGTCAAGTTCGACCGGCCCGTGCATGACGACGACCTGAAGAAGAGCCTGGAAGGCGCCAATCTGCCCGGCCTTGCCGTGCAGCGCTTCGGCGAGGGCGAAACCGACTACCTCATCCGCATGTCGCATACGGATGAATCGGCCGAGGCCATCCGCACGGCCGTCACCGGGGCGCTGACCACCAACATCAAGGACGCCAGCTTCGAGGTCCAGCGCCTGGAAATGGTCGGCCCCAAGGTTGGCGCGGACCTGAAGAGCAAGGCCGTGGAAGCGCTGTACTACGCGGTGCTGCTCATAGCCATCTACATCTCCGGGCGGTTCGAGCGGCGCTGGATGGCGTCCGCCGTCATGGCGGGCACCCTGGCGGGCGGCATGTACCTGCTGGGCCTCGTCGGCGTGCCCCGGCTGTGGCTGGTGCCGTTCTCCCTGGTCCTCACGCTGGTGCTGTGCTGGAAGCTGCGGCTCAACTTCGCCCTGGGGGCCATCGTGGCCCTGGTGCACGACGTGCTCATCACCATGGGCGTGCTGTCCCTGCTGAACAAGGAAGTGGACCTGAACATCGTGGCGGCCATCCTGACGCTGGTGGGCTACTCGCTGAACGACACCATCATCGTCTACGACCGCATTCGCGAAACGCTGCGCACCCACCGCAAGGAATGGACCTACGCGCATATCATCAACGCCAGCATCAACCAGACGCTCAGCCGCACCATCCTGACGGGCGGCACCACGCTGGTGGTCATCCTGGCGCTGTACGTGCTGGGCGGCGGGGTCATCCACGACTTCGCGCTGACCATGCTGGTGGGCGTGTTCGTGGGCATCCTGTCGTCCATCTTCGTGGCAAGCCCGGTGCTGCTGCACTTCGGCATGCCCGAAGAGGAAAAGGAAC
Organism: Nitratidesulfovibrio sp. SRB-5; assembly: GCF_019931275.1. NCBI lineage: Bacteria > Pseudomonadati > Thermodesulfobacteriota > Desulfovibrionia > Desulfovibrionales > Desulfovibrionaceae > Nitratidesulfovibrio > Nitratidesulfovibrio sp. SRB-5. The sequence continues at coordinate 1,618,044 of NZ_JAIOTY010000002.1, forward strand.
CCGCGCCGCGTGTCGGACAGGAAGGGGCCGTGTAGACGGTCTTTTCCGGCAAGGATTGAAAAAGGAACGGGCGGCGCGCGAGTGCCGCCCGTTTTTTCATGTTATCATCCTCAATAGCGGCCGATTGCGTAAGAACTGCGTGAATATTGCGCCAAGGGTGCGGCACGCGATGCGTCCATGGGCGAGGCCGTGGCGCGGGGCTTGCGGACAAGGCGCGAATACGGTTGCTTTTTTTCGCCGACAGGCGTTATCCTACGGGTACTTGGAATCGTTTTGGCCCCGTGGAGGTGACATGAAGACAAGCCTGGTCGCAACGGCTCTTGGCGCGCTGCTGGCCTGTACGACGTGGATTCCGGTGGCGGTCAGCCCCGCCGTGGCCGCCGATGGCGCCGGGCTGTATGCCCAGTGTGCCGGCTGCCACGGAGAGGATGGCGGCAAGGCGGCCCTGGGGGCGGCGCGCCCCGTGAAGGGCCAGACCGCCGACGCCCTGTACGGCAAGCTCAAGGGCTACGCGGATGGCAGCTATGGCGGCTCGAAGAAGGCCGTCATGGCCGGTATCGCCAAAAAGCTTTCGGATGAGGACATGCGCGCTTTGGCCGCGCACATCGCCTCCTTCTAGACCGATTCGGCGGGTGCGCCCCGCGCGTTATCGGGTAAACCCGACATCACCAGAACAGGAGAACTCGCATGAAACGCATTCTTGTGGTCATGAGCATCTGTGCCGCCCTTGCCTTTGGCGTTTCCGCCGCCATGGCCGCCGATGGTGCGGCCCTGTACAAGTCGTGCGTGGGCTGCCACGGGGCCGACGGCTCCAAGCAGGCCATGGGCGTGGGCCACGCGGTAAAGGGCCAGAAGGCCGACGAACTGTTCAAGAAGCTGAAGGGCTACGCCGACGGCAGCTACGGCGGCGAGAAGAAGGCCGTCATGACCAACCTCGTCAAGCGCTACTCCGACGAGGAAATGAAGGCCATGGCCGATTACATGTCCAAGCTGTAGGAACGGGGCGATGCGCGTGCGCTTTCATTCCGCGACGGTTGCCGGTGTACGCGCGTTCGTCGCCACAGCCTTGCTGACCTGTCTGTTTGGCATGTGCGCCACGTGGGGCAGGGCGGCGGTTTCGACCGCCGTTCCGCCCCACGTTTTGTCTCCCGCTCTGCTGGCCGCCGCCGATGGTGCGCCGCCCGCCACGGCCGCTGCCGAGCCCGCCACGACCACTGCCGGGCATGACGGGCACGGCAGTGCCGCCATGCCCCAGGCTCTGGCGACCCCGGACGGAGGCGCGGGGCACGCGGGACACACCCCGGCGGATGCCGCCCCGGCGCAGGATTCCCATGCCGGACATGGCGCCGCAGAAACCGCCCAGCCCCCGGCAGAGCACGTGCACCCGGTGCCCCCGCCCACCACGGGCAAGCTGGGGCAACCCGGTCAGCCGATTCAGGCGATTCAGGCGGGGCAGGGCGCTTCGGGCGATCCATCCGCCCAGACTCCACTTGCAGGCGTTGACGAGCGCCTCGGCGACATCATCCCCGAGGGCATTCTGCTGCGCGACGAGTCGGGCAACCCCATCGACCCGCGCACCCTGATGGACGTTCCGGTGATCATCGCGCCCATCTATTATTCCTGCCCCACCGTGTGCAACATGCTGCAAAGCTCGCTGGCGCGGGTGCTGCCGCAGGTTTCGCTGCAACCCGGCAAGGACTACCGGGTGCTGTCCGTGAGCTTTGACGAGACGGACACCCCGCAACTGGCAGCGCGAAAGAAGCAGAACTATTTCGCGGCCATGAATTTCGCCTATCCGGAAGACGGCTGGCGCTTCCTGTCCGGCGACCTCGCGTCCATCAACAGGTTCATGGATGCCATCGGGTTCCGGTTCACCCGGCAGGGGCGCGACTTCATCCATCCCGTGGTGCTGGTGGTCACCGCGCCGGGCGGCAAGGTGGTGCGCTACCTGTACGGCCAGAATTTCATGCCCTTCGACCTGACCATGGCCGTCACGGAAGCCTCGCACGGCACCATCGGCCTGTCGGTGAAGCGCGTGCTGTCGTACTGCTTCACCTACGACCCGGAAGGGCGGCGCTATGTGTTCGACTTCATGCGCATAGCGGGAATGATCATCCTGTTCGGCGCGGCGGTGCTGCTGTTCGTGCTGGTGTGGGGCGGCCCGCGCAGGAAGGAACGCAAGGGCCCCGGAGGGCCTCCACCGCCCAAGGCGCCGCCGACAGACCCGCCTTCGTCAGGTTCATCGCAGGGATAGCCGCCGTTCCGGCGTGCGCGCCCCGTCCCGTTCATCGTCCATACGTCGTCCACTGCCCGCACCAGACACAGGAGACCATCGCATGAGCGCAGACGCGCACGACCACCCGAACTTCTTCCAGCCGTTGCCCGGCACGAAGGGCGGGATTGCCTCGTGGATTTTCAGCACCGACCACAAGCGCATCGGCATGCTGTACCTGTACTGCATCGTCGCCATGTTTCTGGTGGGGCTGACACTCGGCTTCCTGATCCGGCTGGAGCTCATCGCGCCGGGCCGCACCATCATGGGACAGCAGACCTACAACGCGCTGTTCACCCTGCACGGGGTGGTGATGATCTTCCTGGTGGTCATCCCCAGCATTCCCGCCGCGTTCGGCAACATCTTCCTGCCCATCCAGATAGGGGCGGAGGACGTGTCCTTTCCCCGGCTGAACATCTTTTCGTGGTGGCTGTACGTCACCGGCGCGGTGCTGGCCGTGGTCTCGCTGGTCACCGGCAAGGGCGCGCCCGACACCGGCTGGACCTTCTACGTGCCCTTCAGCGCGGTGACCACCACCAACGTGGACGTGGCCGTCGTTGCCGTGTTCATCCTGGGCTTTTCGTCCATCCTCACCGGGCTGAACTTCATCACCACCCTGCACCGGTTGCGCGCCCCCGGCATGACCTGGACGCGCCTGCCGCTGTTCTGCTGGTCGCTGTACGCCACCGGATGGATTCAGGTGCTGGCCACGCCGGTGCTGGGCATCACGGTGCTGCTGATCTTCGTCGAGCGCGTGCTGGGCGTGGGCCTGTTCGATCCCTCGCGCGGGGGCGACCCCATCCTGTACCAGCACCTGTTCTGGATCTATTCGCACCCGGCGGTGTACATCATGATCCTGCCCGCCATGGGCGTGATCTCCGAGATTCTGCCGGTGTTCGCGCGCAAGCCCATCTTCGGCTACAAGATGATCGCCTTCTCCAGCCTTGCCATCGCCTTCGCCGGGTCGCTGGTGTGGGCGCACCACATGTTCGTCAGTGGCATGAGCGACACGGCGGTGATGGTCTTCTCGTTCCTGACCTTCGTGGTGGCCATTCCGTCGGCCATCAAGGTCTTCAACTGGGTGTCCACGCTGTACAAGGGGTCCATCCGGGTGGAACCGCCCCTGTGGTACGCGCTGGCGTTCATCTTCCTGTTCTCCATCGGCGGGCTGACGGGCCTTGTGCTGGGCGCGGCGGGCACCGACGTGCACGTGCACGACACCTACTTCGTGGTGGCGCATTTCCACTACGTGATCTTCGGCGGGTTGGGCTTCGGGCTGTTCGGGGCCATGCACTACTGGTTCCCCAAGGTCTACGGGCGCATGTACAACAAACGCATCGCCAACTGGTCGTGCCTGATCGCCTTCGTGGGCTTCAACATCCTGTACTTTCCCATGTTCATCCTGGGGCTGCAGGGCATGCCGCGCCGCTACTACGACTACCTGCCCAAGTATGCCGAGGGGCACTTCATCTCCACCATGGGTTCGTGGGTGCTGGCGGCGGGGCTGCTGCTGATGTTCTGGAACCTGTGGCGGGGCATCCGCCACGGCAAGCCCGTGGGTCGCAATCCGTGGGGCGGGGCCACCCTGGAGTGGACGGTGCCTTCGCCGCCCCCGCACCACAACTTCGAGGCCGAGCCCGTGGTCACCCATGGTCCCTACGACTACACGGGGGTGAAGCCCGATGCATGAGCACCGCGACTATGAAGGCGCCAAGATCGGCATGTGGCTCTTCCTGTTCACGGAAGTGCTGCTGTTCGGCGGGCTGTTCCTGCTCTATGCCGTGTACCTGCACCGCTACCCGGCGGAATTCCACGCCGCGGGCAAGGATCTGAGCCGTATCTTCGGTACGGCCAACACCATTGTGCTCATTACCAGTTCGCTGTGCATGGCGCTGGCCATCAGCGCGCTGCAACGCGGCAAGGTGGTGCTTTCGCAGCGGCTGGTGCTGCTGACCGTGACCATGGCCGGGGTGTTCCTGGTGAACAAGTTCTTCGAATGGAGCGCCAAGATCGGCCACGGCATCTACCCCGACAGCCCCGCGCTGCTCAAGCTGCCGCCCGGCGAGATGGTGTTCTTCAACCTGTACTACCTGATGACCGGGCTGCACGGCATCCACGTGATCATCGGCGCGGCCGTGCTGATGTACGGCTGGCACCTGATGCGCGTGGGCCGGGTGACCCCGGAGCACTTCGTGTTCCTGGAAAACGGCGGCCTGTACTGGCACCTGGTGGACCTGGTGTGGATCTACCTGTTTCCGCTCTTCTACCTTGTGGTCTAGGGGGCCAGCATGACCGGACACGATACAGAGCACCACGCCGTCCCGGTGCGCACCAACATGCTGGTGTGGGCGGCCCTGATGATGCTGACCGCCATCACCGTGGGCGTCACCAGTTTCGACTTCGGCTTCCTGAACGTGGTGGTGGCGCTGAGCGTGGCCACCATCAAGGCGGGGCTGGTCATCCTGTGGTTCATGCACCTGCGCTACGAGGGCAGGGTCATCCGGCTGATGGTGTTCACGGCCTTCGTCATCCTTGCCATCGCCATCGGGTTCACCTTCTTCGACGTGGCCTACAGGTAGGTTCCCATGTATCCGCAATCGTTGACGCCCGTGCAGCAGGTGGACCTTGCGTTCACCATCATCTTCGGGTTTTCGGTATTCGTGCTGCTGGCCATCACTGCGGCCATGCTGTGGTTCGTGTGGCGCTACCACGAATCGCGCCACCCCGTGCCCGCGCAGTTTTCCGGCAACGTGCCCGCCGAGATTGCCTGGACGGTCATCCCCTCCATCATCGTCATGGGGCTGTTCTACTACGGTTGGGAGGGCTACAAGGCCCTGCGCACCGTGCCCAAGGACGCCATGGAGGTGAAGGTGACGGCCCGCATGTGGTCGTGGGTGTTCGAATACCCCGGCGGCAAGCGGGGCAGCGTGCTGGTGGTGCCGGTGGACACGCCGGTCAAGCTGAACATGACCAGCACGGACGTGATCCACAGCCTGTACGTGCCGGCCTTCCGCATCAAGATGGACACCGTGCCCGGCATGGAAACCTATGCCTGGTTCAAGGCCGACCGCCCCGGCGAATACGACCTGTTGTGCGCCGAATACTGCGGCCTGAAGCACGCCAACATGATCACCACGGTGAAGGTGGTGGACAAGCCCGCCTTCGATGCCTGGCTGGCCAGCACCGAGGCCCCCGGCGGCAAGGGCAGGGCGCTGATGGAAACCTACGGCTGTACCTCGTGCCATTCGCTGGACGGAACGCCCGGTGTCGGCCCCACCTTCAAGGACCTGTACGGCGCCGAGCGCGAGGTGGCCCTGCCGGACGGCACGAAACGCAAGGTGGTGGCCGACGAAGGCTACCTGCGCCGCGCCTTCACCGACCCCAACGGAGAGGTGGTGGCGGGCTACGACCCCATCATGCCGTCCACGGAAGGCATGGTGCCGAACGAGGACATGGAGCAGATGCTGGCGTGGCTGATGCACGGCAACGAAGTGGGCCGCGAGGAAGGCAGGCGGCTGATGGAGGCCGAGGGCTGCATCTCGTGCCATTCCACCGACGGCTCCATCATTGCCGGGCCTACCCTGAAGGGGCTGTGGAACGCACCCACCACCGTGCTGCGTGACGGCAAGGAACAACAGGCCACCGCCGACGAGGCGTACCTGCGCGCCAAGATCGCCAATGCGCCGTCACAGGGCACGGTGAAGGGGTTCGACCCCATGATGCCGCCGTATGACCACCTGACGCCGGAGCAGTTGGGGGCCATGGTGGAGTACATCAAGTCACTGGGCGAGCATTCGCATTGATGCAGACCGGCCTTTTGCGCGCAGGCTTCCGAACTGATGGGCGGGGAGCACCCTGCCGGAGAACACTGACGTATGCCCAGTCTGCATGACCTGCGCCTGCTGCTGCGCCTGAACGTGACCCTGATGGTGGGGGCGGCCACGGCGTTCGGCTTTCTGCTGGCCGTGCCGCTGCCCTTTGGCGGGGCCGCCGCCCTGTCCGTGGGCAATCCCGCTGCCGCGCTGGCCTGGGTGGTGGCCGGGGCCATGTTGCTGGCCGCCGCCTGCTCGGCGTGGAATCAGGCGCAGGAGCGGGACATCGACGCGCTGCTGCCCCGCACGGCGGGGCGTCCCCTGCCTGCCGGGCGCATGGCGCCGTGGACGGCCACGGGCATTGGCGCGCTGCTGTTCGTGGCGGCGCTGGGGTGTCTGCATGCGGCGGGAAAGTTGGCCGCATCGCAGGCGTACCTGCATGCCGGAAAGCTTCCGTACGCTGCCGTGTCCGGCGCCGGTTCGCCCGTGTCGGGTTACCCGGTGTCCGGTCTGTCGCTGCTGCTGGTGGGCGCGGGCATCGCCGTGGTCTACAACGGGGTGTACACCCCGCTGAAGCGCGTCACGTCGTTCGCCCTGCTGCCGGGCGCCCTGGTGGGGGCCATGCCGCCCCTGCTGGGCTGGATGGCGGCGGGCGGCGACCCGCGCGACCCCGTGGCCATCCTGCTGTACGGAGTATACGTGCTGTGGCAGGTGCCCCATTTCTGGCTGCGCGCCCAGCGCGAACGCATCCACTACGTCCGGGCAGGCCTGCCCGTTCCGCCCGCCCAGTTTGCCGCCGCGCGCTACGCGCGGCTGTTGCGGGTGTGGTACCACGCCTATGCCGTGGCCGTGTTGATGCTGCCCGTGTTTCCCCTGTTGCATGCCCCGCTGGTGCGTGCCGGGGTGGTCCTGCTGGGCGTGGCCCTGCTGGGAGTGTCGGCGCTGGCGCGGACAGGGCGCGGCGTGGAAGGAGACGCTGCGGAAATGACTGCGAGCGATGCGGGCACGACCCCACGCGAGTGTCTTGCCCTGCGCGCCGCCGATGCAGCCATGCCCGCGCTGATGCTGCTGTTGCTGCTGGACCGGATGCTGCCTTTGTTCTAACTACGGATACTACTACCTCTTCCCTCCACATCCGCACCGGGAGCCGCCATGGTCTGGATTCACCCCGTCCTGCAATTCGTCGCCACGCTCATCGGCCTGTACGCCATGTATTTCGGCTGGATACGCTTCCAGGCATCGCACATGGGGCGCAAGGTGGTCTTTCCTTGGAAGCCGCACGTCAAATGGGGCACCGTGGCCCTGGGAGTATGGGCGGCGGGTTCGCTGCTGGGGCTGGCCGTGGCCCGGCTGGCGTGGTCAAGCATGTTCATTACCGGCGCGCACGCCTGGGTGGGCCTGCTGATGGTGCCGCTGTGCGCGGTGGGCTACTTCACCGGCCAGCGCATGGACGTGGTGAAGAAGCGCCGCAAGCTGCTGCCGCTGGTGCACGGTGTCAACAACCTGCTGCTGGTGCTGCTGGCCCTGTGGCAGTTGTGGACGGGCATCGGCGTGGTGCGCATCTACCTGCTGTAGGCCGCAATCGTATCGCCGTGTTCACGCCCGGCGTGCGGCAGGCCCGGCCCGCCGCCACCGGGCGTCATGCATTGGCGGGGCGGTCGCCCGTGCGCCTGGCTGGCCGGAGACTGGACCAGATGTCGGGAATATCCGTCCACGCCACTGCTGCTGCGGGTCATTCCCCGCTCAGCCCGCCCGCGTGGCTGGGACTGATGCCGAAGTAGCGGCGAAATTCCCGGCTGAATTGCGAAACACTTTCATAGCCCACCATGCGCGCGGCCTCGCTGGCGCGCACGCCGTCCTCGCGCAGCAGGCTGCGCGCCTTGTTCAGGCGCACCCGCTTCAGGTACTGGATGGGCGAGAACGCGGTCACGTCCTTGAAGGCCCGGTGGAAGGTGGACGGGCTCATGTTCACGAACCCCGCCAACTGGTCCACGTTGAACGGCTCCGAAAAGTTGCCGTGGATCTGCTTCAGGGCCTTTTCGATGCGCGACATGTTGGTGTTCTTGGTGGCCAGCGCGTGCAGGGCCGCCGCATTCTCTCCGCACAGCACCCGGAACAGCAGTTCGCGCACCAGACCCGGGCCCAGCACCTGCGCTTCCAGCGGGCAGGATAGCGCCATCAGCAGGCGCAGCACCGTGCTCCTGAACGCGGCGTCGGCCTTGGCCAGAAACAGCCCCTGATGGGTGCACCCTTGCGTCAGCGACCGGTAGTCGATACGGTCTTCTATCTGACCTATGAGTTGGTTGAGCACGCCAAGGTCGATGTCCACGACCAGGGACAGCAACGGCTTTTCCGGCGTGGCCACGGCCTCGCATTCGGCGGCAATGGGCACGCTGAGGGCCAGGTAGTGGTCCTGGTCGTACTGGTAGACCCGACCGCCAAAGTGCACCAGCTTGGCCCCCTGGCCGAGAATGATCAGCCCCTGCTGGTACAGCAGCGGCGTGCGGTGGATGGAGCCGGAGGTTCTGTACAGCCCCACGCCGGGCAGGCCGGTTTCCGTCTTGCCCTCGCTGATGGCAAGCTTGCTCATGAGTTCTGCTATTTCAGGCATGTAGCCTCCAGTTCGGCGTGCAATCTGGGCCGCGCGCCGATTTCGGAAACGTAACAGCTTTGGTGCGTTTCTGCTATGGGTTGCAGGATCAGGCAAGATATTGGCAGGAATGTGCCTTCTCACCGGGGCATGGTCCGTTTATTCACGGAGCATCGAACATCCCCCGCGTTCGCCGGTCACATCGGCGGTACGCGGTCCGGATGGCGGCAGCGGCGGCCTTTTCCGCAAGAGTCCTCACGATTCCTTGCGGACGAGGGGAGCCGCAAAGGCCGCGTAACCGTGAACGGGCGCACCACGCCCGGCACCGAAGGAGCGAGACGTGCTGTACAGAACCATGCCCGGTAACGGTGACACGCTGTCGGCGCTGGGCTTCGGCTGCATGCGCCTGCCCATGCTGGACGGCAAGGTGGACGAGGCCCGCGCCATCGCGCAGATCCGCAGCGCCATCGATGGCGGGGTCAACTACATGGATACGGCGTGGCCGTACCACCACGGCGAGAGCGAGATCGTGCTCGGCAAGGCCCTGCGCGACGGCTACCGCGAGAAGGTGAAAGTGGCGACCAAGCTGCCCTCGTGGCTGCTGAAGACCCGCGCAGACATGGATCGCTACCTGGACGCGCAGCTGGAACGCCTTGGGGTTTCGAGCATCGACTACTATCTGGTGCACGCGCTGAACGGCCCCCTGTGGGACATAGTGCACGGCCTGGGCGTGCTGGAATTTCTGGAAGCGGCCAAGGCCGACGGGCGCATCGTCAACGCCGGGTTTTCGTTCCACGGGCTGGCGGAAGACTTCAAGCGCATCATCGACGCCTACCCCTGGGTGTTCTGCCAGATCCAGTACAACTACCTGGACGAGACCTATCAGGCAGGCACCGAAGGGCTGCGCTACGCGGCGGGCAAGGGCATCGGCGTGGTCATCATGGAGCCGCTGCGCGGCGGCAATCTGGGGCTGATCACCGCGCCGCCCGCCGTGCAGGCCATCTGGGACGAGTCGCCCGTGCGGCGCACCCCGGTGGAATGGGCGCTGCGCTGGATATGGAACCACCCGGAAGTGACCGTGGTGCTCTCCGGCATGAACGAGGAAGCGCACATCGCCGAAAACCTGGCCATTGCGGGCACCGCCGAGGCCGGGGCCATGACCCCGCTGGAACTGGAACTGGTGGCCCGTGCCAGCGCCAAGTACCGCGAACTGATGAAGGTGCGCTGCACCGGCTGCGGCTACTGCATGCCGTGCCCCATGGGCGTTTCCATTCCCATGTGCTTCGAGACGTACAACAAGATGCACATGTTCGGGAACATCGCGGAAGGCAAGTTCATGTACGCCCTGCGCATGAGCGGCGAGATCGGCAGCGAGGGCCCCGGTTACGCCTCGCAGTGCGTGGCCTGCGGCCAGTGCGTGGAAAACTGTCCGCAAAACATCGCCATTCCGGAAGTGCTGGCCGAACTGGCCGCCGAACTGGAAGGGCCGGACTTTGCCCAGTTGCAGGAAGCGGGGCGGCAGCTTCTGCGCCGCACCACGTAGGGGCGTTCCAGATGGCCTTTTTGTCCGTTGGCTGACCGACAAAACCTGACGCCGGGCGGCAGACATGGCTGACCGGTCTGGATGAAACGAACCCGGCAGGCCGGGGTGGACCATCCGCCCCGGCCCCGGATATGCTTTTGCCGGATGTGCTGTGGCCCCCGGACGTTCAGGTCCGGATGTTGATGCATACACGTTCTCATCGCCCGTTCCGTGCGGGCAGCGGTGGCCTAGGCCAAGAGGGATACCCGGCGTGAAGATACTGTTCTACGATTGCTTCGCGGGCATGAGCGGCGACATGCACCTTGCCGCGCTGCTGTCCCTTGGCGTGGAGCCCGACTACCTGCGGGCCGAGCTTTCCCGGCTGGGGCTGGACCACGAGTTCGAACTGCGGGTGACGCCCGGCATGCGCAAGGGCATTGCTGGCGTGCGCGTGGACGTGGCGCTGGCACACGAAGGCCCCGCTGACCAACAGGGCTGCGGGCAGGACTGCGAGCAGGGTGGCGGGCAGGGCGATGGACACGAGCATGGGCATCACCACCCGCACGGGCATGGTGACCATCATCACGCACATCACCACGACCACCGGCACGACCACCATCATGACCAGCCGCACGACGCGGAGCAGCATGCCGGGCACGGTCATGGCCATTCCCATCAGCCTGCCCATGCGCACGCGCATCATGCTTCCGAGCATGCGCACGCGCATCATGTCCCCGACCATGCGCACGCGCATCATGCTTCCGACCACGCGCACGCGCATAGTGCCCCCGACAACGACCATCATCATGCCCACGCGCACGGCCACCACCACCCGCCGCACCGCAACCTGCCGGGCATAGAGGCCATCATCACCGCCAGCACGCTGCCGGAGCAGGTGCAGCGCACCAGTCTTGCCATCTTTCGCAAGCTGGCCGAGGCAGAGGCCAAGGTGCACGGCAAACCGGTGGACGAGGTGCATTTTCACGAGGTGGGGGCCACCGACTCCATCGTGGACATCGTGGGCGCGGCCATCTGCTACCACCGTCTGGGCGTGGACGCGGCCTGGGCCTCGCCCGTGGAACTGGGCGGCGGCTTCGTGCGTTGCGCCCACGGGCTGATGCCCGTGCCCGCCCCGGCCACGGCGGAGATACTGTCCGGCATTCCCACCACGCGCGGGGCCACCCCGCACGAGACCACCACCCCCACGGGCGCGGCCATTCTGGCCACGCTGGTGTCCCGGTTCACCGCCGCGCCGCGCATGGCCGTGCAGCGCACCGGCTACGGCATCGGCCACCGCGATACCGAACTGCCCAACCTGCTGCGGGTGCATCTGGCAGAGGTGGATGCAACGCACGCTGGTCTGGCGGCTGGCGGTGCGTCCGCCACGGCATTCCCCGCCGCATTCGGTGCCGCGTCCGGTACCACATCCGGAATCGCAGCACCGCTGCCCACGGAACCCGCGCGCCTGCTGCAATGCAACATCGACGACATGACCGCCGAGCAACTGGCCGTGGCCATGGAGCAACTGATGGAAGCAGGCGCCATGGACGTGCATTTCACGCCCATCATGATGAAGAAGGGGCGGCCCGCCACCTGCGTTTCGCTGCTGTGCGCGCAGGACGAGCAGGAACGCTTCGCCCGGCTGCTGTTCCGGCACACCACCACGCTGGGCATCAAGAGCGTGCCCATCGACAAGCTGGTGCTGGAAACGCGCTTCGAGCGGCTGGAAACCCCGCTGGGTCCTGTAACCATGAAGCTGGCCCTGCTGGACGGCGAGGTGCTGCGCGCCAAGCCGGAACTGGAAGACTGCAAGGCGCTGGCGCGCCAGCATTCCATCCCGCTGGCCGATGTCTACCTTGCCATCGGCAAGGCCCGCACATAGCGCGACACGATTTCTGACAACAATACCGGCAGCGCCCGCGCGGCGCGCCGCCTTGACGGACGACGACATGGACAGGACAGACGCCCTGCGCGACCTGCTGGAAGGCATCCGCGCCGGCACCATCGATGTGGACAAGGGCATGTCGCAACTGCGCGACCTGCCGTACCTTGAAATGGGCCACACCCGCTTCGACATACACCGCAAGCTGCGCAACGGTTTTCCCGAGGTGGTCTACGGCGCGGGCAAGACGCCCGAACAGGTGGCGGAGATTTTTACCCGGCTGCGCGGCCTCAGCCATGTGCTGGCCACCCGCGTTTCGCCGGAAATGGCCGCGCACGTGCTGGCCGCCTGCCCGGAGGCCGCCTACAACCCCCTTGGCCGCACCCTGACCATGCTGCACGGCGAACTGGTCTTCAAGCCCGGCGAGATCGGCATCATCACCGCCGGAACCTCCGACCTGCCCGTGGCCGAAGAAGCCCGCGTGACCTGCGAGATGCTGGGCAGCAAGGCGTGGGTCATCTCCGACGTGGGCGTGGCGGGCGTGCACCGGCTGTTCGACCGGCTGGACGAACTGCGCAAGGCCCGCGTGCTCATCGTGGTGGCGGGCATGGAAGGCGCGCTCACCAGCGTGGTGGGCGGGCTTGTCTCGCAGCCGCTCATCGCCGTGCCCACCTCGGTGGGGTACGGGGCCAACTTCGCCGGGCTGTCCGCGCTGCTCGGCATGCTCACCTCGTGCGCCAGCGGCATCACCGTGGTCAACATCGACAACGGGTTCGGTGCGGCCTGCGCCGCGTGCCGCATCAACAACCTGTTTGCGTAATGCGTTTATTCTTGTAACCTTTGGACCGCTTAAGATTATTTTCCTTTGAACAGTTCCAGATTGCAATTCAATGAAATTGCTAAAGGGGGATGCCTGAAAGTGGTCTTTGACTATTTATCTGCTTTTCCCGTTCCGGCGAACGCTCTACCTTCACGTTTGAAGGAATTGCTAACGCCCGTTGGCATGTCCTTCAACCAGCGTGTTGAGGTCGCGAGTCTGTTCGAGGAAGATCCTTATGGGAATCATACTGAATATTTACATCTGCTGATGGCTGTGGTTCCTGGCGTTAGAAGCCGTCCGATAGGTGTGCTCTCTGAGGCTAGTGCTGGAGTTGTTCAAGGTTCTGTCCCAGATATAGGAAGACGTGGAGGGATGAGACGGTTTGTTCCATCTGCTTCAGGGTATGACTACATTGTTGCATCCTGCGGAAATGGGTCCTTCTATACATTTAGCCTCGCTGAGAAGGTTTGGATGGCCTTGGGCTTAACGCCACGTTGTTTAGGCAATGATCAGCAGCGTTTGATTTATGACGATCTTGCACTTCCAGAAGTTGGTGTTGCGGATGGTGTGGTGGCAAGTGATTTCCAATGGAATTTGAAGAAAAATGTTACATGGAAGATTTCAAATGAATACTTGCGTCGCTATCTATGGATGAGAGGCGCCCGTGGTGTGCGTATATTTTACTATAAAGCGCAACTTGTTGACTCTCCGGAGTTGCGCGCGCTCATGAATGGTCAATCGCAGGTTGTTCTCAAGCCACAAAATGAAATTGACTGGTATGAACTTGATATTAGAGAACACAGGCAGGGGCTTTTGCTACAAGTATGGGCTTCTGTTGAAGCAGTAATGCCGGAGCTTTGCCCTGAACAAACGGCACAAGGTATTCTGTGGCCTGGGTATGATCAGCCCATGACTCGGAAAATTGCGAATGCGATGATAAATGATGATCGCTTTGTATATTTGAAGGATTCATTTCTTGAGAGATATGAGCAAAATTCTTTTTATGATTCGACTCCATTTTTTAGTTATGAAAATTGTGATTGTAGTCCGTCTTACAGAGGGCAGTGGAGCTTTACTGAGTGCCGTAGGATTGGACGGAACCTGATCAGAGTTCCAATGCGCGAACTATACAAGGCAAAGCCTGACCGTGAGATCGTTCATGCAAGGTCTTTTGCGATTGACCCGGCTGATGTCGTAAATATTGATTTGAGCGAAGAGCATATTGCTTCGAAGATCAAGAGGTTTCTTGATGTCCTTCTGAGACTTGCAGATGCTTTGGCGGCTCTTGGGAAATATGTTGGGATAAATAAGACACCAAAGGATTTGATCGGGTTTGATCGTGAGGAAATTACTGCAAATGGCTGGAGATCATATCCTGTATTAAGTAGATTGGCTCAAGTTGCCCCTGTCGATATGTCTCAGCAGATGTTTTTAGCTCGCTGCAAAACTATTCATGAATTATATCAAAGTATTCCGAATGGATATCTTAAGAAGCTGTTGGTTAAAGCTGGGTGCCCAAAATCAGATATAGAGTCCCGCAGAAGTATCAAGTTGCTCCAAGCTCTTTTGAATATTGTTGCGCTGCTTAATGAACAAGATGAGTCCTGTGATGCTTTTGAGTCCAAGCAGGAAAGGGTTTGTTGGAGGACAGATAATGCCATTATGGCACCACTATTTCTCAATAACGACTTGAGAATTGCTGACGCTCACGAAGCTGCTGATAAGTGCTTGATGGCTTTGGAGCGCATGGGTTTTGATGTCGCTGGCGTTAGTGCTGGCTATGGAAAGGCACTCGATTTTGTTGTCGATCGAGTGATATTCTCGTTAAATACTATGTGTTGTGCCATAGAAAGTCTGTTGCTTTCTGAGTAGGATGTTTAAGGGTGTGGTTGAATGCGGATTTCAGAGCCGCATTCGTTCGCAGGATGGCGATTTTGCCAGCAGGATGCGTAGAAAATCTTACAACCCTCTGCTCTGAACGCCTAATCCACCCGGTAATGACACCCCAGGCTCTGCTTGTTCCGCAGCGCAGCCATGGTCACCATGTACGCGGATTTCCACATGCCGACCGCGTACATGGTGGCGCGCTTCAGTCCACCCGGTAATGACACCCCAGGCTCTGCTTGTTCCGCAGCGCGGCCATGGTCACCATGTACGCGGTCTGGCAGCCGTGGAACAGGTCCACGAGGGGTTTGGAGAGCGGGGTGCGCTTGTAGAAGTCGTGCAGGTGCCGCGACAGGTCGCGCAGGTCTTCGAAGGCGCGTTGCAGGCGGCTGCGGGTGCGGGTGATGCCCACGTAGTTCCACATGGTGTGGCGGATGGTGGCCCAATCCTGCGCGATGAGGGCCGGGTCGTCGTTGCGCTCGTCGCCGGAGGACTGCCAGTCGGGGATGGAGTCGCGCAGGCGCTTGCCAAGGCCGCGCTGGGCGCCGGAGCGCCTGGCGATGTCCTCTGCGGCGGCGCGGCCCCACAGCAGCGCTTCGAGCAGCGAGGTGGAGGCAAGACGGTTGGCGCCGTGCACGCCGGTGCAGCTGCATTCGCCCACGCTGTACAGCCGTTCCAGGGTGG
The DNA here is from genome assembly GCF_019931275.1 of Nitratidesulfovibrio sp. SRB-5. Classification (NCBI taxonomy): domain Bacteria; kingdom Pseudomonadati; phylum Thermodesulfobacteriota; class Desulfovibrionia; order Desulfovibrionales; family Desulfovibrionaceae; genus Nitratidesulfovibrio; species Nitratidesulfovibrio sp. SRB-5. The sequence continues at coordinate 1,633,510 of NZ_JAIOTY010000002.1, forward strand.
TGCGGCCCGTCAGGTCGGTAAGGATGCCGCCGCAGAAGTAGTGTGCGGCGGGCACCACGGGGATCAGGTCGCGCCGGATGTCGATGCCCAGTTCCATGCACCGGGCAAAGATGGTGGGAAAGCGCTCCGAAGGGTCCTGCTCCATGTGGCGGGCGTCCAGGTACACGCATTCCTCGCCGTTGCGCAGCATTTCCTCCACGATGGACCGGGCCACGATGTCGCGCGGAGCCAGGTCGGCGCGGGGGTCGTAGCGTTCCATGAAATGCTCGCCGCTGCCGTTCACCAGCCGCCCGCCTTCGCCGCGCATGGCCTCGGTGACCAGGAACCGGCGCGAACTGCGGTGCAGCAGGGCGGTGGGGTGGAACTGCACGTACTCCAGGTTTTCCGTGCGTACGAAGGCGCGGCTGGCCATGGCGACGCCGGATCCGATGCAGGCCGGGCTGTTGGTGGTGTGCAGGTACACCTGCCCGATGCCGCCGGTGGCCAGCACGGTGATGTCCGCAAGGATGGTTTCCACCCGGCGCAGTTGCTCGTTGAAGACGTAGGCCCCCACGCACTGGTTGTTGAGCTGGTAGCGGAATTCGTTGTTGCGGGCGTGGTGATGGCTGGTCAGCAGGTCGACGGCGGTGCGTTCCGACAGCACGCGGATGTTGGGGGCGTCATTCACCGCCGCCATCAACCCGTCCATGATGGCCCGCCCGGTGTAGTCGGCGCAGTGCAGGATGCGGTGCGCCCCGTGGCCACCTTCCATGGTCAGGTCCCATTCGCATTCGGGGGTGCGCCCCTTGGCGAAGGGAATGTGCAGCCGGTCCACAAGGATGTCCTGCACGGCCTTGGGGCCGTTGCGGGCAATGTGGCGCACCGCGCGCAAATGGTTGTGGCGGTGCCCGGCGATGAGGATGTCGCTTTCCAGTTGGCGGGGGTCGCCGTCGCCCGCGCGGAACACGATGCCGCCCTGGGCCAGGGCGGAATTGCCGCTGTCCAGTTGCTGGCCGCTGTTGATGAGCGTCACTTCCATGCCCTGGTCGGCCAGGGTGAGCGCGGCGGTGCACCCGGCGATGCCCGAGCCGATGACCAGAACCGGGGTGTGCAGGCGGTAGGTGGAATTGTTCATGGCGCGTCCCTTGCGAACTGGCGGCGTGGGGGATGTGGTGGGTGTCCGTGTGCCGGGCCTTGCGTCTGCCGGGGGGATACCCGGTGCGCATGGGGCGGCTGGCGCGGGCGGGAAAAAATCGGGCCGAAACTGGCCGCAACTGGCCGGAACTGGCCGCAACTGGCCAGAACGGGCCGGAGTTGAGCGGAACTGACCAGAGCTGAGCGGAACTGGCCGGGTCGCGCCGGACAGGACATGAGCGTGGCTCGCCGGGTCACGTCAGGCCGGGTCGGGTCGGGCCGGGCCGGACACAGGATGCTTGTCGGCCCGCGCGGCGCCCGTGTATCGGCGGGCATCGCGCGGGCCGCTGTTCATCTCTACGCCCGCTCAGGCACAGGCGTCCAGCATGCGTTGCAGGGCTGCCTTGGCGGGTTCGTGCAGGTCCATGGGTACGGTGACCGGGGCTTCCGTGCCCGCCGCCACGCCCTCCAGGGTGTGTAGCAGCTTGGGCTCGGTCACGCGGGCCATGTGCGAACAGGCGCTTTCCAGCAGGGGCAGCACGGTCAGCCGCCCGGCATGCTGGCGGGCCAGCCGCCGCACGAGGTTGATTTCCGTACCCACGATGACGGTGGCGCCGTCCGGGGCCGCTTCGGCAAAGCGGATGATGGTGGTGGTGGACCCGGCGGCATCGGCGGCGTTGACCACCTCTGGCGAACATTCCGGATGCACCACGATGCGGCAGCCGGGGTGCGTGGCGCGGGCCGTTTCCATCTGGCGCAGGTTGAACCGGGCGTGGATGGCGCAGCAGCCGGGCCAGATCAGCAGCTCCGCCCGGCGGGCCTCGGCAGTCAGCACGTCTACGCCGAAATTGGCGGCACGTACGTCCAGCATGTGCCGTTTGTTGTCGGGAATGCCCAGCAGGTTCGCGGTGTTGCGGGCCAGGTTCTTGTCCGGCAGAAACAGCACGGCGTCGCCTTGGCTGCGGGTCCATTCCAGCATGGTGCGCGCGTTGGCGGAGGTGCACACCGCGCCGCCGTGCCGCCCCACCACGGCCTTAACGGCCAGCGAGGTGTTCACGTAGGCCAGCGGCACCACCTTGCGGCCATCGGCCTGAAGGGCGCGCAGCACCGCGTCCACCCGTTCCGCCGGGGCCATCTGGGCCATGACGCAGTTGGCGGAATGCTCCGGCAGGTACACCTTCTGGCCGGGCCGCGCCAGCAGGGCTGCGGATTCCGCCATGAAGTACACCCCGCAGAACACGATGCTGGCGGCGTCCGTGTCGGCCACGCGGCGGGCCAGTTCCAGCGAGTCGCCACGCAGGTCGGTGTGCCGGATGACCGATTCGTGCTGGTAGTGGTGGCCCATGATGGTCAGGTCGGGGCCGAGCGCGGCGCGCAGCGCGGCGATGCGCTCTTTCTGGGAGGGCTGTGCGGTCATGTCATGCCTTGCGTATGCGCATGCTGAAGTCCGCCACTGGGGCGGAGTGGGTAAGCCTGCCCACGGAGACGAAATCCGGCCCGTGGGGGGATGCCTCGGCCAGTTGCCGCAGCGTTTCCAGGGTTACGCCGCCGCTGGCCTCGGTTTCGATGCCGGGGGGCACCACTGTAAGCGACTCGCGCAGGAGCGCAAGGTCCATGTTGTCCAGCATGATGCGGTCCACCTTGCAGGCCACGGCCTCGCGCACCTCGTCCAGGGTGCGGCATTCCACCTCGATGGGCGGGCAGGGCGCATAGGCCGCGCGCAGCGCCGCAACGGCGGCGGTGATGGAACCGGCGGCGTCGATGTGGTTGTCCTTCAGCATCAGCATTTCGGCCAGGGTGCGGCGGTGGTTTTGCCCGCCGCCCACCAGCACCGCGTACTTTTCGGGAAAGCGCAGCCCCGGCAGGGTCTTGCGCGTATCCAGCAGGCGGGTGGACGTGCCATCAAGTTCGCGCGTGTAGCGGCGGGTAAGGTTGGCGATGCCGGACAGGTGGCAGACGAAGTTCAGGATGACTCGTTCCGCCTTCAGCACCAGCCGCGCCGGGCCTTCGATGTCGGCGGCGATGAAGCCGGAGGGCAGTTCGTCGCCATCGGCGGTGTGGGGGGTCCACGTCCAGCCGCCCACCACAGGGCTTTCCAGCAGGGCGGCGCAGCGCTCCATCACCAGCGGGGCAATGGGCAGCCCGGCCACCAGGGTCTGCTGCTTGGCCACGATCTGGGCGGCCAGCCGGTCCACGGGGCCGAACACGGCGTCGCTGGTCAGGTCGGGGCCGTCTTCCAGCAGGGCCAGGTCGATGGCGGCCAGCAGGTGCTCGCGGGGCTGGCCCGCGAAGAAGGTGTCGAAATCCGGTACGGTATGCGATGACATGGATTGTGCCGTCACTGGCTAGATGATACACGCAGGGTGCCCCGCGCCGAGCCTGCGCCGCGCGGAGGTTTTTCGGCGTCGCAAGAGGCGCAGCCATAAGGTGCGCCACGGGTGCGCCACGAAGGGCAGCGACCGGGGCGCATGCCGTGTAGTAGGAGGCTGCCCCGCTTTCGTCAAGCCGACGCCGCCGTGCCGCCACACGGAACGGGCATGCGGGGTGGCATGCCCGCCCACGCCGCCGGGCTGGCCGGAACCAGACCCGCCAGGCAGGCCTGACAAATCGAGCAGGTCAGGCAGACCGGGCAGGTCAGGCAGGACGAGCAGGTCAGGCAGGCCGGGCAGACCGGGCAGGTCAGGCAGGACGAGCAGGTCAGGCAGGACGAGCAGAGGACCTCCTTCCTTTCGTATTTCGTCGCATCACGCGTTTCACGCGCATTACGCGCTTCACAAAGCAGGGAACAAGGGTATTTCATGGCAGGGCAGGATCACGGGCAGGAACACGGGCACGACCGCGAATGTGTGGACGGCGCCCCCCGCGACGACGGGGACGCCTGCCGGACCATCGTGCTGCCCGAGGAATGCCGCGACCCCGCCACGCCCGGTGAAGACGCCGAGTTCGCCCACCCCGCCGACGTCGCCGACCATCTGGAAAACCTTTCGCTGGAACGACAGGTGTGCGTGCTGCGCCACCTGCCCGCAGAGGACGCCGCCGACGCACTGGCCGAGCTTGACGAGCACGTGCGCGTCGACCTGCTGGAGAACCTCGACGCCGACGTGGCCGCCCAGATCCTGTCCGAAATGTCGCCCGACGACGCGGCGGACGTGCTGGACGAACTGGACGAGGACCACCGCGACGTCCTGCTGAGCAGCCTGGAAACCGAGGACGCCGAGGAAATCCGCCACCTCATGGCCTTCGACCCGGACACCGCGGGCGGGGTCATGAACACCGAGGTTATCATCCTCGACCACGGCCTGACCGCCGACCAGGCCATCTCGCAGATTCGCGCCGAGATCGAGGACAAGGAAATCCCCTACTATGCCTACGTGGTGGACGAGCAGGACCGGCTGGTGGGCGTGCTTTCGCTGCGCGACATCATGCTCTGCAAGCCCGGCAACAAGCTGCGGGACGAGGTGCGCGGCCAGGGTCTGATTTCCGTGCTGTTCGACCAGGACAAGGAAGAGGTGGCGCACCTGCTGGGCCACTACAACTTCATGGCCATGCCCGTGGTGGACTACGAGGGCCGCCTGCTGGGCGTGGTCACCCACGACGACATCATCGACATCATCCACGACGAAGCGTCCGAGGACATGCTGGGCATGGTGGGCGCGGGCACGGACGAAAGCGTGGACACGCCGTGGCACGAATCGGTGCTGAAGCGGCTGCCTTGGCTGGTCATCAACATGCTGAATTCGGCGGTGTCGGCGTCCGTGGTGTACATGTTCGAGGGGTCCATCGCCCAGATGGCGGTGCTGGCCGTGCTGATGCCCATGGTGGCCAACCAGGCGGGCAACACCGGGCAGCAGGCGCTGGCCGTGATGATCCGGCAATTGGCGGTAGAGCGGTTCGACCGGCGCAAGGCGTGGTGGGCCGTGCTGCGCGAGGCCAAGATCGGCCTGTCCAGCGGAGCCATCGTGGCATTGCTGGTGCTGTGCGCGGTGTGGGCGTTTGCCGGGTCGTGGAAGCTGGCCTCTGTGATGTCGCTGGCGCTGCTGCTGGACATGCTGCTGGGCGCGCTGGCCGGGGCGTCCATTCCGCTCATTTTGCGGGCCGTGGGGCGTGACCCGGCGCAGGCGTCCAGCATCTTCCTGACCGCCATCACCGATGGCGCGGGGTTTTTCATCTTTCTGGGGCTGGCGACGCTGGTGTTGTTTTAGGTTTCGCGCCGCGTGGCCACGTATGGTTGGGCGTCCCTCCTGCGACAGGGAAAGAGAAACGCCACTGCGAACAAGAAGGGCCGGTCCACCGCAAAGGGGACCGGCCCTTGGCCGTACGGTGCGGCAGCCCGCCGTCGCGCAGGCTACAGCGTCAGCACCGAGGCGTCTATGATCTCGCGGCGCATCTCCAGAAAGTGCTTGCCCGTCAGGTCGCGCGGGCGGGGCAGGTCCACGGTGTAGGTGCGCTGCACCCGTCCGGGCAGCTTGCCCTCGATGGTCACGATCCGGTCGGCCAGGAACAGCGCCTCGTCGGTATTGTTGGTGACGAAGAGGACGGTGCGCTTGTCGGTCTGCCAGATGCGTTCGGTTTCCTGCTCCATGAAAATGCGCGTCTGGGCGTCCAACTGGCCGAAGGGTTCGTCCAGCAGCATCACCCGGGGCTTGTTGGCGTAGGCGCGGGCAATGCCCACGCGCTGCTTCATGCCGCCGGAAAGCTGGTGCGGGTAGTGTTTTTCAAAGCCCTTCAGCCCCACCAGATCGATGTAGTGCAGGGCGATGTCGCGGGCCTCGTCCCCGGGCAGGCCGCTGAGCTTCGGCCCCATTTCCACGTTGCCGAGCACGGTCTTCCACGGAAACAGCATGTACCCCTGGAACACCAGCCCTCGGTCGGCCCCCGGCCCGGTCACCGGCTCGCCGTCCAGGATCACGGTGCCGGTGGTGGGCGTTTCCAGCCCGGCGATGATGCGCAGCAGCGTGCTCTTGCCGCTTTGGCCGGGCCCCAGGATGACCACGAATTCGTTGGCCTGCACGTCGAGGCTCACGTCCTCTAGCACCGGCACTTCCTGCTTGCCCTTCTGGATGAAGGTCTTGCTTACGTTGCGGCATTCGATCACGGCGTCGTCCCTTCCTTGCGGATGTACGGTTGCTGCGGGCTGCGGGAGTGGGGCGTGGTTGCCCGGCTGGGCCGGACTACCCTGATTGGCCTGATTGGCCTGCTTGGCCAGACGGGCCGGACGGGCCGGCGGGCTACAGCCCGGCGATCTTGCGCTTCCACGGGCACAGCTTGCGTTCCAGCGCGGTGACCAGCAGCGTGGTGCCCCACGCCGCCGCCGCGATGACCGCCATGCCGCCGATGACCATGGCCGGTTGCGACAGGTTCATGCCCTGCACGATGATGTACCCCAGGCCAGAACGGGCGCTGACCAGTTCCGCCGCCAGCACGCAGGTCCAGGCGATGCTGAGCGATATCTGCAACCCTGCGAAGATGGCCGGGAACGAGGCGGGAAAACAGACGTGCAGTATCTCGTCGCGGCGCTTGCCGCCCAGCATGCGCACCACGTCGTACAGTTCCGGTTCCACCAGGCGCACGCCGTTGTAAGCGTTGAGCAGGCAGGGCACGAAGGTGCCCAGCACGATGATGAACACCTTGGACGTCTCGCCGATGCCGAACCACAGGATGGAGATGGATATCCATGAAATGGGCGGCATGGGCTTCAGCAGGTCGAACAAGGGTTTGACGATGGCGTTGACGTAGCGGTTCAGGGCCATGAACAGCCCCAGCGGCACGGCGATGGCGGCGGCAATGGAAAAGCCCACCACCACGCGCTGGGTGCTGGCCCACACGTGACCCCACAGGGTCAGTTCCGCCAGTTCCTCCCGGGTAAGCACCACCAGTTGTTCCAGCACCTCGTGCGGGCGGGCCAGGGCGCTGCTGCCCCCGCCCAGCACGTTGGAGCGCGCCAGCCAGTCCCACAGCGTAAAGAAGGCCACGATGGACACGGTGTGCAGGAACCAGCGGTTGGTGAGGATGCGGCCGAGGTTCAGCGGGCCGCGGTCCACGACCTGTCCCACGGTTTCGTTGGCGATGGAAGAGCTTGCGGCGCTGCACGTGGCTTCCTGCGACATGGTCTACCTCCTGATCCCGGCCAGCAGCCGCTTTTCAACCTTGTCGATGATCACGCCGATGAAGGCGCCGGTCAGCCCCACCATGAACATGCCCAGCACCACCATTTCGGGCATGGCCAGCCGCCTGCCCATGGTGATCATGAACCCCAGGCCCGCGTCGGCGGCCAGCAGTTCCGCCGCCACCAGGTTGGTCCAGCAGCAGGCCAGCGCGATCTGCAGGGCGCCGAAGACCATGGGCAGCGCCGAAGGGATGCACAGCTGCCGGAAAATCTGCCAGTCGCTGGCCCCGTAGGTGCGGGCCATCTGGATGAGCGTGGGGTTGGTCATCTTGACCCCCACGTAGGCGTTGATGACGCACGGAACCAGCCCCCCCAGCCAGATGATGAATATCTTGCCGGGCAGCCCGATGCCGAACCAGAAGATGGTCAGGGGTATCCACGCCACCGGGGGGATGGGGCGGATGATCTCGAAGATGGGCCGGGCAAGGCCCTCGGCCACGTTGAACCAGCCCATGGCGAGGCCCAGCGGCAGGCCCACGGCAAGGGCCAGGAAATAGCCGCCGAAGGCTTCCTGGATGCTGACCCAGGCGTGCTGGTGCAGCAGGGCGCCGTCGGGGTCCATGTTGGTGAACTTGTCGAACAGTAGTTGCGTCACGGTGGTGGGCGCGGCCAGCATGGTGTCCGGCACGACCCCGGTGCGCACGACGATTTCCCATGCGATGAAGAACGTGGCCACGCTGAGGATGGGCAGCAGCTTCAGCGCCAGCGGCGTTCTTACGACAACCTCGCGATATGCGGTCATGCATGCCTCCGGTGTCGGCGGGTGGGAAGGGGCGCCCGCCCCGCACGGGGCGGGCGCCGTGCGGAAACGGTTACTTCACGGTGGGCACCAGCTTCAGGAACTTGTCGGTGATGTAGTAGCCGGTCAGCAGCTTTTCGCCTTCGGCGGGCTTCAGCTTGCCGAGTTCGGTAAAGAACTTCACCAGGTCCTTCTGCCATGCCTGCACCTGGCTTTCACCGGCGGAGGCGTCGAACATCTTCAGCTGTTCCTGCAAGGTGAACACCGGGTGCAGTTCCAGGTCCATCTTCGCTTCTTCCTCGGACATGTTCAGCCCGGCCCACTTGAGGAAGCGGGCGTATTCGGGGGCCAGCTTCACGCCTTCGGAGCGCAGCGCGTCGATGCCCTGGAAGTACACCTTGAGGAAGCGCGCCACTTCTTCGGGATTCTTGTCGCAGTATTCCTTGTCGCCGATGAGCACGATGGGCACGAATCCGCCCGCCGTCTTGACGTCGGAGGCGACCTTCCAGCCCTTCTTGAGACCGTTGTACATCTGCGGCGCCCACAGCACGACCGCGTCGCCGATGCCCTTTTCGAACGCGGCCACGCACTGGGCGGGGTCCATGTTCTTGATGGTGACGTCCTTGTCGGTCAGGCCCAGGGCCTTCAGCCACAGGCTCATGGCGTAGTGGCCGGACGAAATGGTGGTGGCCAGGATGGTCTTGCCCTTGACGCTTTCAGGCGTGCCGAACACGTCGGGATGCTTGGGATTGAAGCCCTTGGTCTTCAGGATGGGGCTGTCCGGGCGCACCAGCACCGCGTTGGTCACCGATTCATCGTTGGCGATGGCGATGAGGTAGGCGTTCTGGCGCAGCGCGCCGAACATCATGGGTACGCCGCCCGTGCCGCCTACAACCCACTGCTTGGCGGGCAGGGCCTCGATCTGGGCCATGCCCGAATCGAACATATGCATCTTGAAGTCGAAACCGGCGGCCTTGTCCCAGCCCTGCTGCTTGGCATACCAGGGCACGAAGGTTTCGTGCTCCGCCTGCCAGGTCGTGTTCAGGGGCTTCACCTCGGCGGCAAGGGCCGTCGCCGCCATGGCAAGAAGGGCCATCACGGCAGCCGCAAATCCAAACCAACGTTTCATCTGGAGCATGGTCTGACCTCCTTGAAGCAGGTTACGGTAGACTGTCTGGGCGTATGTTCTTGCCATTGCGTGTCCCCTTGGGGGGTTACCACCATCTGATCAGATTCGTGACGTGTTCGCGGATGCGCACGAATTCCGGGTCCATGAAGTCGCGCGGGCGGGGCAGATCCACCTTCACCTCCGCCTTGATGCGGGTGGGCTTGTTGGACAGCACCAGGATGCGCTCGGAAACGTAGACCGCCTCCTCAATGTTGTGGGTGATGAACAGCACCGTGCTTCGCAGCTTGCGCCACAGGTTGACCAGTTCATCCTCCAGGTAGAACCGCAGCTTCACGTCCAGCTGGCCGTAGGGCTCGTCCATCAGCAGCAGGTCGGGGTCCACGGCGAACGCGCGCGAAACCGCGATGCGCTGCTGCATGCTGGCGGATATCTGGTTGGGGTACAGGCTTGCGCACTGGGTCAGCCCCACCATGTCCAGGATGTGGTCGAGCCGCTCGTCGATCTCCTTCCGGGGGCGTCCCTTGACCTCCATGCCGTAGGCCACGTTTTCGCGCACGGTGCGCCAGGGCAGGCAGGTGGGTTCCTGGAAGACGTAGGAGATGTTGTGGCGCTTGGGGTCGGCGGGGGTGCCGTCGATGAGGATCTGTCCGTTGGATGCGGGCAGCAGGCAGGACAGGGCATTGAGGAAGGTGGTCTTGCCGCAGCCCGTGGGGCCGACGATGGCCACGAACTCGCCCTCGGCCACCGAGAAGGAGATGTCGTCGAGAACCAGCAGTTCACCGAACCGCTTGGTGAGATTGCATACTTCGATCTTGGTTCGTGGTCTGGCGGCGTCTTGCACGGGTACGCTCCATCGGCGGGGTGGCCGCCTCCTGCGGCCCGGCCCCGGGGAAGAAGGGGGGGCGGGCGCGCAGGAAACGGGCTGCCGCGTTGACAGGGGCGGCGGATTCCGCGTCGTCGTCATGCTTTCGGGGGGCCGGGCGTACCTGGCCAGCCCCCGCGCGGGGACCGGCCGTGCCCGGACTGCCCCGACTACAACACCTCTTCAACCGGCGCGTGCGGCAGCCCGAAGGCTTCGGCCACGGCCGGGTAGGTTATCTTGCCATCCACCACGTTCAGCCCCTTGCGGATGTCCTCGTGGCGGCGACAGGCTTCCTTCCACCCCAGGTCCGCGATGGTCAGGGCGTAGGGCAGGGTGGCGTTGGTCAGCGCGGCGGTCGAGGTCATGGCCACGGCGCCGGGTATGTTGGCCACGCAGTAGTGGCTCACCCCGTCCACCACGTACACCGGGTCGGCATGGGTGGTGGGATGCGAGGTTTCGAAGCAGCCGCCCTGGTCGATGGCCACGTCCACCAGGATGGAGCCCTTGCGCATCAGTTTCAGGTCGTCGCGGCTGACAAGGTGGGGCGCCTTGGCGCCGGGCACCAGCACCGCGCCGATGACCACGTCCGCCTGCGGCAGCAGCTTGCGGATGGCGTAGGGTCCGGACATCATGGTGATGCAGTTGGGGGGCATCACGTCGCTGAGGTAGCGCAGCCGGTCCAGGTTCTTGTCCAGCAGGTACACCGTGGCGCCCAGGCCGCAGGCCATCTTGGCCGCGTTGATGCCCACGGTGCCCCCGCCGATGACCACCACCACGGCGGGCTCCACGCCGGGCACGCCGCCCATCAGCTTGCCCATGCCCCCGGTGGGTATTTCCAGGTACTTGGCGGCCTGCTGAATGGCCATGCGCCCCGCCACCTCGGACATGGGGGTGAGCAGCGGCAGCGAGCCGTCCGCCTTCTGGATGGTTTCGTAGGCGATGTTCACGTTGCGCGCGGCCACCAGGGAGTGGGTCTGCTCCTCGTCGGCGGCCAGATGCAGGTAGGTGAACAGTATCTGGTCCTTGCGCAGCATCCCGTATTCCGAGGGCTGCGGCTCCTTGACGTGCATGACCATGCCGCATTCGGCATAGATGGTCCGCGCATCGGACATGACCGCGCCCGCGGCCACGTATTCCTCATCGCCAAAGCCCGCGCCCTCGCCCGCACCGGCCTGCACCAGCACCGAATGCCCGTGCGACCGCATGGCCACCACGCCCGCTGGCGTCATGGCCACGCGGTTCTCCAGCACCTTGATCTCTTTGAGAATGCCGACCTGCATGGGATGCTCCTTTCGCGGTTGGAGTATCAGCCGAGCACCTTGACGAGGGCCGCACGCAGGGTGCGGAGGATGACGTCGATGTTGTCCCTGGTGACCACGTAGGCCGGGGCGATGTTGATGATGTTGTTGAAGCCCGGCAGGCTGCGGTTGGTGCGGCCCACCAGCACGCCATTGGCCGCCATTTCGCCCACCACCTGGATGACCTTGCCCTCGGCCATCGGCTTCTTGCCCGCCTTGTCCTGCACCAGTTCGATGCCGCACAGCAGGCCCTTGCCGCGCACGTCTCCCACATAGGGCAGGTCGCCCAGCTCCTTCAGGCCCGCCAGCAGGTAGTCGCCCATGGCATTGACGTTATCGAGCAGCTTTTCCTCCTCGATGATGGCCATGTTCTCAAGGGCGGCGCTGCACCCGGCGGCGCACCCGCCGTACGTGCTGATGTCGCGGAAGTAGGCCATCTTGTCGGCCGGGTCGTTCAGGAAGGCCTTGAACACTTCTTCGGTGGTGGCGGTGACCGAGATGGGCATGTAGGCGCTGGCCACGCCCTTGGCCATGGTCACGATGTCCGGGGTGACCCCGTAGTGCTGGTAGCCGAACATGGTGCCGGTGCGGCCCATGCCGCAGACCACTTCGTCCATGATCAGCAGCACGCCGTGGCGGCGACAGATGTCGGCAAGCACGGTGTAGTACTCGGCCACCGGCGGAATGACCCCGCCGCCCGCCGTGATGGGCTCGACGATGAGGCCGCCCACGGTTTCCGGGCCTTCCTGTTCGATGATCCGCTCCACCGCCCGGGCACAGTCGATGTCGCAGCCGGGGTAGGTCTTGTTGAACGCGCAGCGGTAGCAGCAGGCATGCGGAAATTCCACGAAGCCGGGCACCAGCGGGCCGAACCATTCCTTGCGTTCCGCCTGGCCGGTGGAGCTGAGGGCGCCCAGGGTGGTGCCGTGGTAATCGCGGGCGCGGAACAGTATCTTCTTCTTGGCGGGGTTGCCGGAAAGGTGCGCCAGCGAGCGCACCATCTTGTACGCCTTCTCGTTGGCTTCGGACCCGCTGTTGGAAAGGTAGGCGCGGGTCAGCCCCGGCATGTGGGCAAGCAGCTTCTGCGCGAACTCGATGTACGGAATGTTGCCCGCCGTGGCCGCGTAGTAGGGCATGGCCTTCATCTGTTCGTACACGGCGCGGGCGATGCGTTCGCGCCCGTAGCCCACGTTCACGCACCACACGCCGCCCGAGGTGGCGTCCAGGTATTCCTTGCCGTTGATGTCCCGCAGCGTCAGCCCCTCGCCTTCGACCACGATCATGGGGCCTTTGCCGGCGAATGCCTGGTGCTGGACGAGGTGATGCCACACGTTGGCCAGGTCGGCCGCCGCGTATGCCGCTGGGTCATGCTTCTGACTGGGGCTCATGTCCTGCTCCTTGGGGTTGTCAGGAAAACATTATGGCACCTGTGCTTGCGGACCGCGGGAAGCAACCTCCGGGCGGGAATGATGCGATATGGTCAATGAATAGACAGTGTTCCGGGCGGTCCTCCAAGGCGTTCAGCGAAAATTCGCGAAGGCTCGCCGCCTTCTTTTTTCGCTTTGTCTAGACATAGCGATGAGACTTTGCTATTTTTTTGTCAAGCGTTTTTTGCGACGGGCGGGAACCTGGCGCGAAATAACTTCAACATCGCGCTTTGTCAGGAAAGGCAGCGCGGTACGACCCCCCTTGAGGAGGCTTCGACATGCCCAAGATGACCCCCAGTGAAGCAATGGCGGAAGTGCTGGTGCAGGAAGGCGTCACCCATGTCAGCGGCATTCTCGGCTCCGCTTTCATGGACCTGCTGGACCTGTTTCCGGCGGCGGGCATCGATTTCATTTCGGTGCGCCACGAACAGACGGCGGGCCACATGGAGGACGCCTTTACCAGAATGACTGGCAGGGCGGGCGTTTGCATCGGCCAGAACGGCCCGGGCATTACCAATTACGCCACGGCGGTGGCCACGGCCAACATGGCCCACACGCCCATGGTGCTCATTTCACCCAGCGCGGGCAGCATTTCCGTGGGTTGGGACGGCTTTCAGGAATGTGACACATGGAACATGTTCAAGCCGATCACGAAGGCGTCACTTCGCGTGCCGCACCCCAAGCGCGCCGCCGACATCCTGCGCACCGCCTTCCGCATCGCCTACGCCGAACGCGGCCCGGTGCTGGTGGATATCCCGCGCGACTTCTTCTACGGTGAACTGGACGAGGACATCCTGGCCCCGTCGCAGTACCGCGTGGCCCCCGGTGGCATCGGCAATCCGGAACAGTTCCGCGAGGCGGTGGAAGTGCTGAAGTCTGCCAAGCGCCCGGTCATCGTCTCCGG